>DSBH01000264.1 GCA_011056825.1 Deltaproteobacteria bacterium
CCTCAACGACGCTATTGCAACGGTTCGTACCGGTTCTGTGTCGCCTTCTCACCGGATGCCCGAATCTGTCGGCCCGGAACTGCGACTGACCTTGTGTCCAGTTGCCTTCCAGGTATTGGAGGGGGTGAAAGATTAAAAAATTATGTCGACTTTCGGCAATAGAACTCCATTCTTCCCATGCCCTCCGGCGAATCGCATATTTCCACTATTTCAAAGCCCGCTTCCCGTAGATAATTGATCATTACATTTCTGGTGAAATAAGACAGGTGGCTCACGACATACCAGAAGGGATTGTGCTCCTTCGTTTCGTTGCCATAGGCCGAATCCAGTATCGGCGTTGCAAGCACCAGCAGTCCATTGTCGTGTATCAACGTATTTATATACTTTAGATCTTTCAGCGGATGTCGTAAATGTTCTATCACCTCAAAGAGAGTGACCACGTCATACTTCCTGTTCTCGCTTAAATCGTAAAAATTTTCCTGTTTCAGTTCCAGGCCGAATTTTTCTTTCGCGTAATCGCAATCCTCTGGTGTAAGCTCAATACCTTCCGCCTGCCAGCCTCGATCAAGGGCGGTTTTGGTGAAGATACCGATGCCCGCGCCTATGTCCAGGATCGTCGCGGCGCCGTTTCCATGCCTTTCAATTTTTTCAAGTCGAGTTCGTGACATGTCTGCTAAAAAATCGAGTCGTTCCTCTATATTTCCATAGATGCCGCCGAATTTTTCTCCCGCAATGCGGGAATAATAGCGATTCAGCGCCTCTTCATTCGGGATGGGATTCGCAAAGATCAATCCACAACGGAAACAGCGAACCCACTGTCTGACAGGATTAATTAATTCCTTGTTGTCCTCAGCGATGGACTGATTCAAAACGTTGACTGTTTCGAACCCGTCGTTTTCGCAACCTATACAGTGTGTGGGACTTTCCTCGTAGGTGTATCGATATTTCGATTGTCGGTTTCTCAGGTCCGCCAACGCAGGATCAAGTTCAAGCGCTCTCTTGTGATATGCAAGAGCCTTGTCAAATTCTTGAAGTCCGTTGGCCGCCAGTCCCAGGAAGTAAAATATGTAACCTGTTGATGTGCTTACAAAAACGAGCCAATGTTTGCAGATGGCTTCAACATCTTCGTAGAGTCTGTCCTGTACTCTCGATTGAATTGTTTTGATTATCTCATTAAATTTTTTATCACGAAAGTGCCTCAGGGTCTGCCTGTCCAAAGTGCTCTGTCCCTTTATATTGCCGCGCACCAGATCCTTTTCGGGGGTATTGGGATTAGCAAGTTGCCGGGCATCGTTTGTTTCTGGCCGCTGTGCTGAAAGAAGGTCGATCGAGGCGTTGAGGTGCGGAAGAGCTTTGGCGGGCTCGCCTGTTTCAACATACAAGAGGGCAAGGCGGCTGCTCGTGATGTAATCGTCGGAATTCAGGACCACGATTTTTTTTAGGCATTCAATCTCTTTATCTTGCCTGCCCGCTGAACGATAGAGCTCTGCCAGGTTTGAGAGAGCCTCTAAGTTGTCTCTGTTTGCGTCGAGGGCACGGGAAAAAAGCTTTTCTGCTTTTTCGTTGTCGCCCCTGGTGTACCAGATGACGCCCATGTTGTTGAGGGCTTCGGAATGCCCGGGAACCTGTTCGAGAATGGTCTGAAAAACCGTTTCCGCCTCGTCGATCTGCCGCCGGGAAAACAGTTTTTCTCCACTTTTCAGTGCCTCTTCTATTGCTTCGTCGGCCATAGACGATGCTCCTTGCCTTTTTTGATCGTGCCTTCGCGAAGTTTACTGCTTCAGACAAAGCAGCAAGGTATATGCCAGTGCGAAATTCGCAATTGATTTTGCATGGAGCGAGTTCTCGGGACGACGGGCTATGGGTAATGGGTTATGGGCTATAGGTTATGATTATTACGGGCTATGGTTGACTTATCTGTCCTCGTTTCCTTCCCCGGGCGGGAGAGGATACGGCGATCGGTTTTTCCTGTCGGCTGTAGTCAGAGCTGTCAGGTGTGCTGTTCGTGCCGATTCTGCCTGCCGAAATGTCAAGGTATTGACACCCTGACATGAGAATGACTGATTGTACTGATCGTCACGTTTTTGAGGGATATGATCTTCCGGCAATCTGAAGCGGTACAAAGTTTTTCTTCCGGGTGTTTCCCGGAACAGTGATTTTTTTCTCAAGTTTCTGCTCTTCCCGCCGATTATCAGATTCGACTGTTTCAAGGGATGAATGTGTTACATCGCGGGCGCGGCGCAGGCGCCTCAGGAGTTCGAACGTGGAAAAACTTTTATTTTCAACGACGGAAGTCGCCGACATATTTAAGGTAAATCGGGTCACGGTTTACCGGTGGATCAAGGAGGGCCGGGTTTCAGCTTGCGAAATCGGCAAACATTTCAAGATACCCGCCGGCGAGATACGCCGACTCGTGGAAGAATTCGGTATGTCAGGCGGCGTGTTCTGGGACATGTACCGGCGCGTGGAGCGGTCCCGCTCCGCGGCGGCGAAGCGTTCCGCCGCCGAACGTGAACGGAAACTGGTCGTGTCCGTGTCCGATGATCCGGTCGTCCTGGCTGGTATCGAGGAGGTCCTCGGTACGGGTGAAGCGGACGGTCGATACGTGGTCATGACATTTTCCGACAGCCTTTCGGCGGCGATTGGGATCGACGGGCAGCGGCCGGACCTGCTCATCCTGGACGGAATCGACGCGGGAGACGACGGCATGGAGTTTGCTCTAACTATTAAATCGATTTTTCATGATGTGGCGGTTGTCTGCCTGGCGAAAGATCCGGGTCGCTGCGCCCGGGATTATCGGGAAAGTCTGAATGCGCTGGGGGCGGCGCTTCTGGAAAAACCCGCGTCCACGGGCGATATTCAAGACGCCCTTGTGAAACATCTGTCGCACTGAACACCGCACGACCGACATCCGACATCCGAATAACAGATCATGTAAGGAGGAAGAACAAATGCAGACCGAAGAAAGAGTAACCGGGAACGACGTGAAGGCCGGCGGCGCGAAGGAAGGAAAGTACCTGACCTTCGAACTCTGCGGCGAGGAATACGGTGTCGAGATTCTCAAGGTAAAGGAGATTATCGGTATCATGAACATTACTCCTGTTCCCCAGACGCCAGAGTTCGTGAAGGGGGTGATCAACCTGCGGGGAAAAGTGATACCCGTCATTGATCTGAGACTCAAGTTCGGCATGGAACGACAGGAATACGACGAACGCACCTGCATCATCGTGATCGATATCCCCGATGAACGGGGAAAACGGATCATGACGGGCATCGTCGTCGATTCCGTTTCGGAGGTTCTCAATGTCAGGAATGAAGACGTAGAGGATACGCCGTCCTTCGGCGCGCGCCTGAGCACGGGTTTTATCATGGGCATGGCGAAAATTAAGGACGACGTAAAAATCCTGCTCGATATCGACAGAGTCATGGCGGCCGACGAGGTGGCCGCCATCGGGGCCCTGTCGCGGCAGCAACATTGACGGGACTTTGCCGGAGTGCTTCACAAGGCGGCGTGATACCAGGAGAAAGGACGATCGTTGGAATGAGAAAGATAAGCCTGAGAAACAAGTTGGCCGCCGGGGCCCTCGCCCTGGTGCTTTTTGTGATGCTCAGTACTACGCTGGTGGTGTCTTTCATGGTGGCGCGCCAGAACAGTGCGGCTTCGTTTGCAACGGTCGCCCGGTCGCTCGCGATCGTGGATAACGACCTGGCGGAACAGGAAACGGGACTTCTCGAACAGATCGGGCAGACGGTAACGGCGGGAGAACTGGGAGAATACATCAAGTATATCGCGAAAAACCAGTCGATCGGCGACGGCGGCAACGACCTGCTTCGACACGAATATGAGCGGATCGTGGACAATCTCAAAAACCTGGCTGTCCTGGGGAAACTCTGGAGAATCGCTGCTTACAGCGGCGACGGTGGACTTATCGCCTTTATCGCCGAAAAAGACGGCGGCGGTCGTCTCGCCGGATACTACACGGGCGCGGAGTATCGCGTCGACGGCGGAGAATCACATGACGAATGGAAAAAGACGCGGGATGATCCCGGCCTGGAGATGGATGCGCTGTTTACCGGGACCATGCCCGACGCGCCTGTTATCGAATACCGAACCATCGCCGGCGAGCTCTGCGTGGCCGCCCTGATTCCCACGACGGCCAGCGAATACGACGTGAAGACGGAAACCCTGAGACAGGAGCGGTCGGGTGTCGTCGTGGCCGTCAGACACCTGAATGGGGCGTTTGCCGAAAAAATCGCACGATTGACCGGAACGGAAGTTGGCGTATTCGCGGGAGAAACGCGCACCGTAGGTACGATGGACGAATATCGGACGTTGCGGTCGGAGGAAGCGTTCCGGGAGACCGTCGACGCCGGATCGCGAAACCGCGAAATCCTGTTGAACGAAATCTCACTCGATGAGGGACGTTATTTTCAGGGTGTGCTTCCTCTCACGAATGACGGGACAACGGCCGGTTCGGTTTCCGTTCTCTATTCCCGCGCCGTTGCCGCGGCAAATACGGCACAGATCGTCAAGATAATCGCGGTCACGGCGATC
>DSBH01000037.1 GCA_011056825.1 Deltaproteobacteria bacterium
GCCGGATAGTCCTTGCAGTATCCATAACCGCCGAAAATCTGAACGCCTTCCACGGCTGCGCGCATGGCCACGTCAGAAGCGTACATTTTTGCCATGGCCGCTTCCTTTTCGTAATCGTAGCCGTTGTCCTCGAGCCAGGCCGCCTTGAGAAGCAGCATTTCCGCCGCGTCAAGTTCCGTGGCCATGTCTGCGAGTTTCCACTGGATCGCCTGGAATGAGGTGACGGGCTTGCCGAACTGGACACGTTCCTTGGCATAGGCAAGCGAGTCTTCCAGGACGGCGCGACCGATGCCGCATGCCTGGGCGCCGATGCCGATGCGTCCCGCGTCGAGACCCATCATCATCTGCTTGAATCCCTCGCCGGGGTTGCCCAGAAGATTTTTCGCCGGGACTTCCGCGTCTTCGAAGACCAGTTCCGCCGTCCCCGAGGCGAGAATGCCCATCTTTTCTTCAATAGTTCCAATAGAAAAACCGGGCGTGTTTTCGAGATCGACAACCAGGTTCAAAATGCCCTTGTATCCCTTGGAAGGATCTTCCGTGGCTGCCAGGACGCAATATTTTGCCACATTGCCGCTGGTAATAAACTTTTTGACGCCGTTGACGATGTAGGTGTCGCCCTTGAGGACCGCCCGGCACCGAAGGGCCGCCGCGTCAGAGCCCGCGCCGGATTCGGTCAGGGCGTAGCAGCCTTCCACCTGGCCGCTCGCCACCGGCTCCAGGAATTCCTTCTTTTGCTCATCGGTCCCGAAAGTTCTCACGGGGTGGCCGTAGAGAGAATTGTTGACCGACGTGATGACGCCGCAACTGGCGCATCCGCGGGCAATTTCGATAAGGGCCATGACGTAGGTGACGTTATCCATACCTGCGCCGCCGTATTCGGTGGGAACGGCCACGCCCATAAGTCCCATTTCTCCCAGCTTCCGGCAGATTTCCTGCGGGTGACGGTGTGTCCGGTCAAGCTCCTCGGCCTTCGGTTTGATTTCTTCATCCGCAAACCGTTTAATCATTTCCTTAACCATTGCCTGTTCTTCGGTGGGTGCAAAATTCATAACGCTTTCCTCTCGGTGTCAGTAAGACATGGTTGTGTGTTTCACCATAATGAAACAAAAAATTCGCGGCGTTTTACATTCCGACGACCGCCACCCGCCGTCTTACTGCAACGGCCGTCGTTTCTTCATATGTCGTTAATCAGCTTCTCTCCAGAACGAGTGCCATGCCCTGGCCGCCGCCGATGCACAGCGTTGCGAGGCCGAGTGTGTCTCCCCGTTCCTTCATCTGCATGGCCAGGCTGTAAGTAATGCGGGCGCCGGTGCATCCGATGGGATGGCCGATAGAGATTCCGCTTCCCTTAAGATTGCAGTTGTCCAGGCCGACGTCGAGTTCACGCATGCAGGCGATCGCCTGGCAGGCAAAGGCTTCGTTCAACTCAATCAGGTCCATGTCCTTCATGGTCAGGTCGAGTTTTTTGAAAAGTTTTCTCGTGGCCGGTATGGGGCCGAGACCCATGTAAGCCGGATCGACGCCGCCCGAAGCGTAGCCCTTTATTTTCGCCAGGGGTTCCAGGCCCAGTTCCTTCGCCCGTTCGGCGCTCATGACAACCACGGCGCAGGCGGCGTCGTTGACGCCCGATGCGTTTCCCGCGGTTACCGTGCCGCCCTTCTTGAAGGCTGGAGAGAGCCGGGACATCTTTTCAAGGGTCGTATCCATGGGTCGTTCATCAATCTCGAACACCTTGGGATCACCCTTGCGCTGAGGAATTACCACGGGGACGATCTCGGGCGCCAGTGAACCGTCGGCGATAGCCGCACGGGCGCGCTGGTGGCTGAGAAGTCCCAGCTCATCCTGTTCTTCCCGCGTGATGCCGTATTTCTCGGCGATGTTTTCCGCGGTGAACCCCATGTGGTACTTGTAGAATATCTCGTACAGGCCATCGTGGACCATGAGATCGGCTATTTCACCATAGGGCATGCTCATGCGGTATCCCCACCGGGCACCGGGAAGCCCGTAGGGGGCCCGGCTCATGTTTTCCATGCCGCCGGCCACGATGATATCGGCGTCGCCCGCCTTGATGGCCTGTGCGGCCAGCGCGATTGCTTTCATGCCCGACGCGCAGACCTTGTTTACGGTGATGACGTTGGTCTCTTCCGGCAGACCCGCGTAGATGGCGGCCTGGCGCCCCGGATTCTGACCCAGCCCGGCCGTCAGGGTGTTTCCCATAATGCACTCGTCGACGACGACAGGGGTGAGGGAATCGTCGTAGTCATAGTGCTTCCTGTTCAGTTCGGTCTTGTCGAAATCACCAAAGGCGTCGGGCCGGCTTGATTTCAGAAATTCGTTGATGGCCGGCCGTAAGCCCGCACGCTTGAGCGCTTCCCTGATTACCAGGGCGCCCATGTCGACGCATTCCACGTCCTTCAGTGAACCGCCGAAGCTTCCCACGGCGGTTCTGGCGCCGTTTACGATAACAACTTCTTTCATAGTGAATCTCCTTCCGGATTGTGATTTTCAATAAGCGGATATCGGGAAACGAGATCCTGTCAATTCGATGCCTGCTGAAGTGTCTCGACGAATTCGATTTCCCGGGGGACTTTATATGACGATAGGTACTGTCGGCAATGTTTCATGAGCTCCTTGTCGTTCAGGTCATGGCCGTTTTTGAGGATAACCAGCGCCTTGATAATTTCACCCCGCATCAGATCTTCTTTGCCGACGACCAGGACATCCCGGACGGCCTCGTGCATTCGAAGCACCGTTTCAACCTCTCTCGGGTACACGTTGAAGCCGCTGGTTATTATCATTCGCTTTTTGCGCCCCGTCAGGAATATGTATCCTTCCTCATCGATCCGCGCAAGGTCTCCCGTGTGAAGCCAGCCGTTCCGCAGGACTTCCGCCGTCCGTTGTGGTTCCTTGTAGTACCCCTTCATGACGTTCGATCCCCGAATAACCAGCTCACCTTCCTCGCCCCGCGGAAGCTCGTGGTCTTCGTCGTCGAATATCTTCGTTTCCACGTCTCCCACGGCAACACCGATCGATCCGATTTTCGTTTTTATCTGGGGAAGATTGAAGGAACAGACGGGTGAAGCTTCAGTAAGGCCGTATCCCTCCATGAGCTTGACACCGAATTTTTTCTCAAAGAGAGGAATGTAATCCACGGGCATGGCCGAACCACCCGTGATACACAGTCGCAGGGAATCAACATTGAATCGTTCGGCGTCCTCGTAAAGCATCATGCCCAGGTAAACCCGTGGGACGGCTGAAATGTAGGTCGCGCCTTCCGTTTCAATGGTTCTGAAGACGCTGTCCAGGTTGAAGCGGTCCATCATGACCATGCCGCCCCCCATTTTGAGGGCGCAGAGCATGTTAACGGTCGCTCCGAAAGTATGAAAAAGAGGAATCAGGGCGAGACCGCGGTCCCGTTCCGTTCCGTCGCAGAGATCACGTAGAAGGCAGGCCTGTGTGTAAAGATTTTTATGTGTCAGGACGGCGCCCAGTGGCTTTCCCGTAAGCCCCGCCGTGTAAACGATTACCGCCGGGTCGTCTCCCGTCAGGGGGGGCGTTTTGACATAGGCAGACTCTTCTCGCATCACCTCGTCCCAGGAAATATCTCCGTCGACGCCTTCCGTGACGATGAGGAACCGGCAGAGCGGAAGTTCTCGCCTGATTTCACGAATTTTCACCGCGGTGGCTGGCGCCGTTATGACGGCGCGTGCGTCGCTGTTATCGAGGAGGTACTTCAGCTCATGTTGTGTCGACGCGGTATTGATGGTTACGGCTACACCGCCCACTTTGAGGATGGCGAAGTAGGATACGACAAAGTCAGGAATATTGGGAAGAACCACGGCAACGGAGTCACCTTTTTCAATGCCGTGGTTGCGGAGCGTTCGCGCCAGCGAGTTGATTTTCTGTCCGAGTTCGCGATAGGTCATCACGGAATTTCCGTGGACGATCGCCCGATTTTCACTCCATGTATCGATGGAATGATCAATCATTGAACATAATGTATTTTCCTTCATTACAATCCCCAGTTTGAAAATGCCTTCACATATCATAATTCACGCGAACGCATCAACATATTAGTCGGTTATATGCGTTGGTTCAGCTGGTCCGGTCTTTTCATCCCTTTTCGACAGGACGGGAGAAGCGGCAACGTTGACTTTCACAAACGCTTTGGTTAGATTGAGGCCGTTTTTTTACACCGAGATTCTGAGATGATGACATGAAGCTGGAAAGGAGAGGTTGAAAACCATGGCGGTACGTATCGACGGAAAAGCAGTCGCGGAAACAGTGAGAAACGAGGTCCGCGACAAGACCGTTCTGCTGGACAGGGAACGGGGTATTCGGCCAGGCCTGGCCGTCGTGCTGGTCGGCGACGACCCGGCGTCCCGGATTTACGTGCGAGGGAAAAAGAAAGCCTGCGAACAGGTGGGCTTTCTGTCGAGAGAACTTACCTTTTCCGCTGACGTGAGTGAACAGGAGTTGCTTGACGTCGTCGGATCACTGAACAGAGACGGGGATATTCACGGGATACTCGTGCAGCTTCCCCTGCC
>DSBH01000112.1 GCA_011056825.1 Deltaproteobacteria bacterium
CAGTGTCGGGTTAACCCGACACTGGATATGAAAGAGGCGGCCGCAGAGGCTGATGTTGTCGTCGAGGTCGTACTGGAAGTCATGGATCTCAAGAAACAGATTTTCAGCGAACTTGAAACCATCGTTCCCGATCATTGCCTCTTCTTTACCAATACGTCGGGACTGAGCATCACCGAAATGGCGGCCGCGACCAAAAGGCCCGAACGGTTTATTGGAACACACTTTTTCAGCCCCGTCCCGGTCATGCGGCTTCTGGAAATCATCAGGGGATTCGAGACATCCGACGAAACACTCGAAATCGCGAAGGAATGGGGCGAAAAAATCGGCAAGGAAGTCATCGTGGTCAACGAGGCGCCGGCGTTTGCCGTCAACCGCCTGCTCTGCATCATGCTCAACGAAGCCTTCTTCGCCCTGCAGGAAGGAGTCGCCAGTGCCGAAGACATCGACAGAGGCATGACGCTTGGGTGCAATCATCCCATCGGCCCGCTGGCGCTTTCCGACGCCGTTGGTCTCGATACACTGCTGCATATTATGCAGGGCCTGGAACGTGAACTTGGCGACAAATACCGGCCGGCGCCGCTTCTGCGGCAACTTGTCCGGGCCGGGCGTTTCGGCAAGAAATCCGGAAAAGGCGTTTACGATTACAGCTCGAAATAAATACGTACCCGGAGGTAACGGCGGCGCGGCGCCTCCAGAAGGCGGCGTCGCGTTTGCCCGTTTCGGGACGTTGCTTTCTCACGCGCACACAGCACGCGACGACGGAACGTCTTTCTTTTGTTGACAAATAAACCAAATAACCCATATATGGTGCATTCGCAACCGGCATATTTTTCCGAATAATGACAACCGATACAGAAACCGCCGGCTTCGCCGTGGGGGCTGTTGGAAGCCCCGAGCCGAACCCGGCCCGACAGGGAGAAACCTCATGGACTTTACCCTATCCGAAGAAATGAGAATGCTTCAGGACATGGCTTACAAGTTCGCCCTGACCGAAATGGCGCCCCGATCGCACCAGTGCGACCTCGAAGAGACCTACACGCCAGACATCAGGGAAAAGGCCGCCGAAAACGGACTCGTTGGAGCCTGGGTCCCCGAAGAATACGGCGGGGCGGGCGTGGGCATACTGGGCAACACGCTGATCGTTGAACAGCTTTCGCGGGTTGACATCGGTATCGGCCTCAACATCTACGCCGCCGGATTCGGACTGGAATCGCTTTTCAAGTTCGGCAGCGAGGAGCAGAAAAAAACTTTCTTTCCTCCCTTTTGCAGCGGCGAAACGGTCTGGGCGGGAGCTTACACCGAACCGAACGCGGGGACAGATGTGGCGGGATACCGGACCAGGGCGGTCAGGGACGGCAACGATTACGTTATAAACGGGCAAAAAATGTTTATCACCAACGGTACCGTCTGTGACTTCATGCTCTGCCAGTGCATCACGCACCCCGACGAAAAAAGGCATCGCCGTTTCAGCCAGATTATCGTTCCCGCCGACGCCCCGGGAGTAACCCGGAACAAGATCAGAGGCAAAATGGGCATTCGCGCCAGTGACACCGCCGATCTTTCATTCGAGGACGTCAGGGTCCCCGTTGAAAACCTGGTGGGCGTCGAAACGCGGGGATTCTACCAGGTCATGACCTTTTTCGACATCACGAGAATCATGGTCGCCGGCCAGGCCCTGGGACTTTCACAGGGCTGTCTCGACGAGGTATTAAAATACGCCAGGGAACGAACCGCCTTCGGTCAACCCATAGGAAGCTTTCAAATCACCATGCAGAAAATGACGGAAATGGCGGTCAGAATAGAGGCGCTCCGAAACCTCGTTTACAAGGCCGCCGCCTCCGCGGACAGCGAAACACCCGACTACACTCTCGGCGCCATGGCAAAATATTTCGGCGGACAGACGGCGGTTTTCTGCGCAAACGCGGCCGTGGAAATACACGGCGGCTACGGATATATAGACGAATACAAGGTTCAGAAAATGTACCGGGACGCGAAAATCCTGGAACTTTACGAAGGAACGAAAGAAGCGGAAATCCTGGCAATAGGCAGGTCCCTGCAGACCTGACACTTTCCCGCTCAAACGGAAAACACACAGCCCGAAGTTTCCCGCGGCGGCTTACGGAGACAATCACGAACCAGAAGAAAGGAAAGCGGCATGGCTCTTACCAAAGCTGAAATCGTAAAAAACCTTCATTCCATTTCGAGTCACTCGCGGGAACGCTGCGCCGAGCTGGTGGAAAGCGTTTTCGACATCATGAAAGGCGAACTTGCGGGGGGCGAACCGGTCCTGATTTCGGGTTTCGGGAAATGGTCCATACGGAATAAAAACCCCCGCCGCGGCAGAGATCCCCAGACCGGCAAGGAACTGGTTCTCGACGGCCGGCGCCGGCGGGTGATAACATTTAAAAGCGCCCGTAAATTGAAAGACGTTCTTAACAATGAATCGTGACAACGAAAAAAGTTGAACCTGAATTTCAGTCGGCCCTGTCGGGCGACAGAGGAGACACACCGGCGATGTCATCACGTGCGTCTGCCCTCATTTCCGACAGTCGTTCAACTATACGGGAAATGTCCTCCGCCGCGGGGCTTCGGGGGGCAAATCTGACCAGGGCTTTTTGCCTGCTCACTGACTTTGACACCATGTCGTCACGGCGAACGTGCCCCAGATAACGCACCGGCAGGCCGAGGAACTTATCGCAGGCGGCCCGGATCCGTTCATATCCCGCCACGGCCTCCTCTTCCGACCGCGCCATATTGACCAGCACGTCAAAATCAGCCACGCCGTGTCTCATGAACAAAACCTTGATGAGCGCGTAGGCGTCGGTCAGTGATGTCGGCTCGGGAGTCACAACAACCACCCGGCGATGAGTCATGCGAGCGAAAGACAGGACCGTGGGCCCGATCCCCGCTCCCAGGTCCATGATGAGAAACCTGTAATCCGACAGAAAATTATTTAATTTCTCGATGATGAAGAGGCGCCGGCCCTCGTCCAGTTCCGGCACGCCGACCACGCCCGACGCCGAAGGAATAAGGTCAAGTCCCCTTTTTTCCAGCCTGCAGACTGTCTCTTCCAGAGAAAGTCCGTGTTTCAGAACATCGTGAATGTTTTTCCCCGGCGAGACGCCCAGCATGACGTCCAGGTTCGCGAGGCCCAGGTCACAGTCGACGAGCAACGTGTTCATATTCATGTCGTGCAGGCCGAACGCGAGATTGACCGCAAGACTCGTTTTGCCGACGCCCCCTTTCCCGCTGAGAACGGACAGGCTGAGTGTTCTGTTGTTTTTTTCCATCAACTGCCTTTTTTACATCGGGCAACGCCGCGAAGCGTTCCGCTTATCCTCGCGCCAGAAAATGCTTTTCATCACGGCGGACCACCGGTTCTGCGGCGCCGGCGTCGTCCACGGGGGTCACACGAAAACCGTCCTTGCCGTTTCGCTTAACGGCGTATAACTCTTTGTCGGCACAGGCAATGAGCTGTTCCGGCGTCATGAGCGGAAATCCGGTATAAACGGCCACTCCCAGTGACAGTGTACATCGCAGCAACCGGCAATCCTTCCCGATCTGCTTGTCAATATCTCGCACCCGCTCCAGGAAACGCTTTACAACCGTCCCGGACTCCGCCGCGCCCGCGGCCGGCAGGATCAGGGCAAACTCGTCACCTCCAATGCGGGCAGCGTAGTCGCCTGCCCGTATCCCGCTACTGAAAACGTCCGCCACGCGCCTCACTACTTCATCGCCCGCCACGTGCCCGCAGGTATCGTTGATCTCCTTGAAATTATCGATATCGGCAATCGCCAGGGCGAGAGGCATACAATATTTTTCGGTCTTGGTCATTTCCCGCTTCAGAACCCTGAGAAAGAACCTCCTGTTGTACAATCCCGAAAGATAATCCCTGTCACCCGCGTGGGCGAGTTTCTCCAGTTTTTCATTCAGTTTCGCCAGCGCCTCGACCTTGTTCCCGTTCAGTGGAAACGCCATCCAGGAGTTTTCAAAGGCGGCGGGGCCAGTCCCTTCGTACCACTCATCCTCGGTCATATCTGGAATGACGCGGGCCAGCAACAGTCCTCTCGAAAGAGAATCGTCGGTTCCTTTCCCGCATCGTCCCAGGATCTCTCTTTCGAGACGTTCTAATTCTTCAAGCAATCGTGCCTGATCGATCTCATCGCTGATCATATTGCTCCTCCGGCACTATCGGGCAGGCGGGTTCGCAGACCCTCACTCCCAAACAAGTTCCGCGCGGGCAAGGACGCTCGTTATCACAAGGGTCACCGGCAGTTCCGTTTTCCCCGCGGCGCCTGCCGCCTTACCGTCAAATTTCACCAGATAGATCTTTCCGTAGGAAGGATTCACGTAGGAATAAAATTCCGTCACCAGCGGACCCACATCCCTCAGTTCCCTTATCTCCAGGGGTTCGTATATCGTGCCGTCGGCGTCGATCACCATAGCTTTCCAGACCGAACCGATGCCCGCCAGATCAATATCGTCCTTCTCGGGGGCATAAATGTACAGGAGGAATTCCGTCGCTCCCGCCGTTGCTTCAACAG
>DSBH01000115.1 GCA_011056825.1 Deltaproteobacteria bacterium
ATGCTGAGACCCGCGTGGGACAGCGCGAAGGCGCCGACGCGGATGAAAGAGATGGTGTTGGCGAGCATGCCCATGGCGATTTCCAGGATCTCGACGACCGATTCAATCACGTATTCAGAGACGCTGTGTGGCCCGGCGCCGCCGAACAGGAGCGGACCAATGAATCCCCGGAAGAAAAACAGCGCCAGGGGAAGTATTATAAACAGGCCCGTCTCCCACATCCGCGGTGCTTCTCCCGTTCCCGCGTATCTCACCGACAGAAGTATGATCGCCGCGTAGGGCACGAGGACGGCGACTCCCCGCTTGTCGAAGAGTGCCTCGGCGTACCGTGAATTCATGAAGCAGTTGATGATATTCAGGACGAGGCCAATAACGATGATGCCGGCTCCCAGAAGAATGGTTACGGCGAAAAGGCTCATGATATTGTCGACCGGGTGAAACCACAGTGCCGGCAGTAGGTGTTCGTAAGAAAAGACGCTTCCGTAGAGAAGGCCGCAGAAAGCGGCAGCGGTCCCGCAGATAATGAGTATGGCGCCCGCCTGCCCGAGAGTTCCCTCGACATTTCCCTTTTTCCCTGCCTGCCATCGAAGAACGACGCCCGCCAGAGCGAGCACCAGCCCCTGACCCAGGTCACCGAACATGAGAGCGAACATCACCACGAAGGTCACCGCGGACAGCGGGGTAGGATCGATTTCGTCGTTGCCGGGGACACCCATCGTTTTGACAAGCAGTTCAAAGGGTCGCAGCAGGCGGCTGTTTCTGAGCCGTACCGGGGCTTCGGGATCACGTTCCTCCGCGACGGAGAGAATGAACCGGTTCCCGCAGATTTGCCGTAGAACCGCTTCCAGCCGTTCAAGATCATAAATGTCGATCCACCCCGTGATGAACATCGCCCGTGAAGAAAAAAGAGATGTTCCGAGAGAACCGACGACCAGTTCAAGGGTCCGGTAACGAACGTAGATGGAACGAAGCCGTTCTGCGACGTCCTCCCCGAGCCGACGGCTGTACGAGTCCAGGATGTCACGCCTGTTCCGGAGAGTATGGAACCGGTGCTCCAGCTTTTGCGCGGACAGCCCGGACGCCTCCGACGTTTTGTCAACGAATCCCCGTTCCTTTAATACACGCTGCAGTTCGGGGAAATCCCCGGTTCCGGCGGCCGCGAACACGTATGGTCCGTACCGTGCCGCCGGAAAAGGCGACTCCCGCTCCGGATCCCAGCTTTCGTCTCCGATGATGCCGAACGCCGTTTTCAGAAAGCGCGGCCGCGAAAGAACATCCGGCTCGATTCCCATGGCGTCCAGCGCCCGGGCCATTGCCACGTATTCCTCTGTCTTTTTGAGTTCACTGTCTATTTTTGCGCGAAGGCGCTGCAGCCGATCCACCCGTCCAAGCACTGTCGAGACGAAAGCGCCGTCCCCGGCCGTATCGACGGCGCCGGCTGACCGGGGTTCCGTGACCGGAGGAAGGGAGAAACCGAGAATACGCTGTGTAGTCTCAATTCCCGAAAGAATTTTTCTTGTTTCGGTTTCCTCCTGCTTGAGTCCCTCTTCGACTGTTTCGTCTTCCAGGTGAAAGCGGGCGAAGTGAATGATACTTTCCCGGCCGAGCGCCAGGGAAATCTCCTGGAAATGCTCCTTCTCGACCGCCAGGGAAATTTTTCGTATGTCCGCCTTTTCAAACATCGTCTTCCTCACGAATCGGTGACGATGCGCCCCAGGATCACGTCGTGAGGCAGTTGAAACCTCAGCCCGTCCACGATGCCGAAGAGGTTGAGAACCTGGCGGGAAAGCAGCCACAGGTACGCCGCGACGGGACAGACGGAATGAAAGTCACGATAAAAGAAATGCCTGATCCATCGGTACCACAGCATCTCGAGACGGTATTCCAGGTCTTCCGCGTCGGGCGACACACCTGCCCGGGCCCCGGGATCTCCCGTTTCCCGTTCCAATTCCTCTTCCATTTTCAGCGATAACGACGGCAGGTCGCCTTCCAGAATATCCCGAAAGGCTTCAAGCCAGTCCTCGATTCGTTCCCGGCTCCACCCGTAACTGTCGGCCAGCCGACGGCGCCAGGAGGCCAGCAGGACGGCGGCTCTCATATGAACCAGTTCGAGAAAGAGTTCTCTGTCGTTTGAATTCAGCGAATCAGCCGAGTGAAGTATCTCCCGTATACCTGTCGCGTCCGCCCTTATCATGAAACGGTCGAAGGTATTTCCCGACTGGAAGACGGGAGCCAAATAGGTCTCCTCGAGACGTTCTTTCAATCCGCCAGGAGAAAGGTTTTCATCGAGAAGCTCCCGGTCGAGCAGTGCGTAAGAACCCAGGGGATACCATTGCTCTATAACCTGTTTTTTAAATGCCTTTGCCAGGAGAAGCTTTAAATTTTTGATCTCGTATTGACGCAAGAAAGCAAGAAAAAGCGGCCGGTGATAGTCGCTCGCCTCGACGAGGCGGAACACGTCGTTCATGACATCCGTGAAAAGAATCTCCTTTTCGGCGGCACGGTCCCCCTCGTCACGACGCTCGCCATCACGGGACGGTTCCCGCTCACGCAGAACGGCAGCGTATTCCCTGAGTCCGTAGAGACGGCCCTTCATGGCATAGATCCTGGTGTGAAGGTACTCCCTGTCGGCGTACTGTTTCATTGCGTCTCACTTACTCAGCAATAATGAGAGGACCAGTTCCTCGATTTCTTCATGAATAGCCGGATCACGCATGAACGTTTCGATGGCGGCCCGCTCTTTTTCATATTCCTTTTGCCGCGATTCCTCCGCCTCTTCAACGGCGCGTTGACGCAACTGCCCGGCCTCGGCATCGATTTCAGCGATATGTTTCCGCTTTTCCTCCTCCAGGTTCCGGCGGTGTTCCTCGACGGCCTTTTTGCTTTCTTTTTCCGCCTGTTCGAGTTCCCCGGAACTCGCCTTCTCGATTTCCACGATACGCGAAACCATGCTGTCCATGACCGACCTCCGTCCCGGCGTCACGCCCGGTAGGTGTCTTCCTTCTGTTCCCCTTCGTACCCCACGGAAACGCACCAGATGATCCGGTCGAAGAAAAATACCACGCGGTTGTTCAGTTCGAGAACATTTTCCACGTTGCGCTCCGGTTCGAATACCTTTTTCTCGATGGCGAACAACCACAGGTGCCGCTTAATGAGCATCAACGTCATGATCACTTCCGACAGGGGAATACCTTCATTGTATTTCTCCCGTCCCATCTCGACATAATGCTCGACGATCTTGCCCTTGGTCATTGCCGAGTTCAGCCAGGAATTCAGCATGTTGTACACGTCGTACACCTGTGCGTAGAGCCGATTATGACGAAGTTCACGAAGATGCCTGGTTTCTTCCCTGGCAAGAAGGTCCTTTACCAGGCGGTTGGTCAGTTCTTCACCGCTGCGTTCGACCAGGTCGATCAGTCTCTGGGAAACCATGGAACCCCCTTCCATTGCTCACCTCCAGCCACTCGAAGCTTTGGAAACGTCCATTTGAAAGAAGGGTACGGTAATTCCGGCAACAGTTGATCACAACAGGTTCAGGACGAAGCACAGTCGATTCGGCGCCGGCTCAACGGGAAAAATGGTATGATGAAAGGAACCACGAGAATATCCGGAAAAATCATTCGTCCCCCCGACAAAATACACCCGGAACAACTCATGAAAAAAAGCACGATACAATTGTACGCGCTACGATCCGATAATGAATGATATAATCGCACATGTCAACGTGTTTTTCTTCGCCCGTGCAGGAGCTACTGCCGCCCCTGTCGCAGTGCGCGGATCATTCAGGCTTTACGGCGGAGTCTTATTCTCTTTTCTCGCTCCTGTCGTAATAAAGCTGGGCCACCTGCTCCGAAACGAGCCCCACCATGAAAACGACGACCCCCATTATCATGAGCATGGACGACGTGGGTCCGTAGCGGCCTCCCATGAAGATGATCCTGAAAATACCGTAACCCAGGCCGCCCAGAAACATGACGGTGCTCACGGGCAGAAAAACCCGCAGGGGTGAAAAGAGGGTGGCGATCTTGATGATGATAAGCAGGAATCGTGAGCCGTCGCTCATGAGTTTTATCTTGCTCCTGCCCACCCGTCGTCGCACCGTAACCGGCACGTAGGCCAGGCTGTACCCGCCGCGCACGACCGCCATGGTGATAGTGGTCGGATAAGAAAAGCTGTTGGGCAAAAGAGCGACGAACCGGCGCGCCACGTCGGCCCTGATCGCCCGGAAGCCCGAGGTGAGATCCAGAATATCCCGTTTGCAGATATATGAAGCGAAAAAATTATAAATTTTGTTGGCCAGGTTTCTGTGCGCCGCTGAATCAGAATCACTCGTTCGCGCGCCGACAACCATGTCGTACCGGTCGACGTGCTCCAGCAGCCGGCTTATATCCTGCGGATCGTGCTGCCCGTCGCCGTCCATGGTGATAATGACAGTCCCGCGGGCGTTTCTGATGCCGGTTTTGACGGCCGCCCCGTTGCCGATATTATAGG
>DSBH01000294.1 GCA_011056825.1 Deltaproteobacteria bacterium
CATGTCATACAATGCGTGCCCATGGCGCTGTCAATCGTATCGCGTACGTGGGGATCGGAATTCGCCCTGAGATATATCTTGTTCCTGAATGGTGCCAGGGTAACGTGAAGATTGGTGTCGTTTTTCTCCGCTATGTCCGGATGCCCATCCTCGCCGGCGACATGACATTCCCCGCACGTTCGTACGGGATCGGGATAAGACGGATCTCTCACCACCCCTTCATGCGCCGCCTCGAAATCATCGCTTTTGGGATCGCCGCCGTGGCATTCCTCGCAGGATATCTGCCCGTGCTCGTCTTCATCCAGGAAGTCGTAATCGACAAGGACTTTCTCGTATGGCTCCAACTGAGCCACCGCTCCCCCTCACCCCTCACCTTCCGATTCGGCGGTTTCCTCCACTTCAGGTTTCGAGGCTTCAATTTCCCGGAGGACTTTAAGAAGCTGCTTGATACTTGTGTGACATGACGCGCAACTGCTTTCTTTCGCGCTGACAGAAGAAGCCGAAGGCACTAAAAGAAAGATAAAAACGACAATACATGCTACCAGTGATTTCGATACGCTCCTTATCATCCCCGTGCTCCACTCCTCGATTGTTTATCAGCGTCGGTATTTTTGCTATACCTAAGATTATCCAGTCAGGAACCCGTTTCGCCTACCATAAATAACTTCAAAGGGAAAGAACTTTTTCAGCATTCCAAAAAACAACCAGGAAAACCGGAAACCATGTCCCACGGCGATATCGACACCGCAAGAAAAAAAATTATGGCATGATTCACCCTAATGTCTCGTACGGAACCCCGGAACCTGTCAAATAGTGTGGGTCTTCATGGTTGTTAAGCCTCCCTTTAAAAATCTGTTTTACTTCTTCCATGCGGCATGATAAACAAGCAATCTTGGTAACAAGTAAGAAAAATTTTGGAGGTAGAATTATTATGCGGAAACAATTGTTTGTGAAAAAGTCATTGATCACCGCCTTTGTACTGATGTTTATTCTTTCAGTATCGGCATCCTGCCTGGCTGCAAAGACCGGGTCGGACTTCGTGGCGGAAGCAAAGAAAACAGTAGAAGAGATCTCGGTTGACGATGCCAAGGCGGATATCGACGCGGGGAAAGTGGCGTTTATCGTCGACTGCAGGACAGAAAAGGAATTCGACAGGGGACATCTTCCGAAGGCGATTCATGTCGACCGCGGTTTGCTTGAATTCCAGGCAAACGAGGAGCTGCCCGACAAGGATGCGTACATAATTTGTTACTGCAAGACAGGCGGCCGATCATGCCTCGCTACCAACACCCTCACCGAGATGGGTTACACCAGCGTAAAGAGCATGGCAGGCGGCTGGAAGGCGTGGATCAAGGCCGGCTATCCAATAGAAGAATAATAACACAAACAAAAAACCGTTGGACATATAAAAGGGGATAAGCCTTCGAAGGGTTATCCCCTTTTTACATCGTGATAATTACAGGCGGCCATAACTGTTTTTCGGGAAACGGCCGAAGCAGTGAGCCTGCGACAGCCCGGGAAATGGAGTGAAACACTTTGGTGACCGCCGCAGACTTTATTCCTTCGGTATTGCCACAGTCTGCAGATTTCTACCGTGCTTTCGCAGAAGCGTAACGAATTCATTCGGCGGTATCGGCCTGCTGAAGTAAAATCCCTGCATCATGTCACAACTCTGTTGTTCCAGATAGCTCATTTGTTCCTTTGTTTCAACGCCTTCGGCCACAATTGTCAGATTCAGCGTCCTTCCCATGGCAAGAATGGTTTCGGTGATCGCCTTGTCTTTTTCACCGTAGGGGATGTTGCGGATGAACGAGCGGTCCACTTTCAGCGTGTCTATGGGGAAAGCCTTGACCTGGGCCAGCGACGAATAGCCGGTACCGAAATCGTCGATAGCGAGACGGACACCCAGTGCCTTGATTTCCTGCAATATTTTCAGTATGCGGTCGGGATTGTACATGACCATGCTTTCGGTAATCTCCAGTTCCAAGAGACCCGGCGGCATGCCCGATTCTGAGAGGGCTTTCTGTATTTTGTCGATTAACTTGTCGTCAAGCAGTTGCCGCAACGACAGGTTAACCGACATGCAAAGAGGAGGAAGGTTCTCCCGCTGCCATGTCATGTTCTGAGCACAGGCGGTTTTCAGTACCCAGAAACCGATCGGCACAATCAGGCCGGTTTCTTCAGCGACGGGAATGAACTGCGTCGGCGTCACGGAACCAAGAACCGGATCATTCCAGCGCAACAGGGCCTCGACGCCGTTGATGGCACCGTTCCTGAAATCGAGCTTGGCCTGATAATGGAGTGACAGGTTCCCCTGCTCAAGGGCGTAACGCAGCCTCGTTTCCATTGAGAGGCGTTCAACCATGAGAGGCGCCGTGTCGCAGGAATAAAACTGGAAATTGTTTTTCCCCTCTTCCTTGGCCAGGTACATGGCCATGTCGGCGTGTTTTATCAGGGTCTGCTCGTCTTCTCCGTCCCCGGGATAGATGCTGATGCCGATACTCGCCGTTATGCGGCATTCTTCACCCATAATGGTAAAAGGTTCCATGGAGACAGCCAACAGTTTGCGCGCCACAACGGCTGCCTGTTCCTCGCCGCTCACCGGCTCTATCATGACGACAAATTCATCGCCGCCGAGCCGGGCAATCACGTCCATCGAGCGCAGCGTCTGCCGAAAGCGCGCCGTAATCCCGCTGAGTAACTGGTCTCCTGCTTCGTGTCCCAGGGAATCGTTGATAATCTTGAAGCGGTCGAGGTCTATGAAAAAAACGGCGATCTGCCGCTCGTACCGGCGCGCCGCTTCGACGGCATGGCTCAGCAACTGGCTGAACATGATGCGGTTGGGAAGACCGGTAAGAGAATCGTGCGTGGCGAGATACCTGATACGTTCTTCCTGTTTCTTGCGTTCCGTCACATCGCGGGCGATGCCCCGGAAGCCGACCGGTTCATCGCGTTCGTTCCGAATCAGCGAGGCTGATATTTCGTTGAAGGACCGAGAGCCGTCCTTCTTGATCAGCTTCATGTCGTAAGCCCTGACGGGTTGGCCTGTTCTGTAGATATCGCTGAACAGGCGGAACAACTCCCCGCCGGTTTCTTCGTCCGAGAACAGGTTGTAATCACGACCCAGTATCTCGTCCCTCGCATACCCTATATTCCGGCATTCCGCCTCGTTGACGTAGGCAATCCTTCCGGCGAGATCCGTTTCGAAATAACCGTCCTCCATCTGCTCGATGATATTACGGTATCGTTCCTCGCTTCGGCGCAGGGCTTCCGCCGCTTCTTCCCGCAATTGCTCGGCTTTTTTCCGCCCGGTGATATCCATAAAACTTCCGAGAGTCGCCTTTTCATCCCGGTACACGATGGAGCAGATCTTTTCGAGAATCCACATAACTTCTCCGTTTTTCTTGACAAAACGGTATTCATAGGCTTCGCCGTTTTTGTTTTTCAACCTCCTGACGGCGATTTTCCTGATGCGCGCCCTGTCTTCGTCATGAACGAACCCCGCTGTTTCACGGTCGATGAGTTCGTCTTCGCTGTAGCCGCTCAGCTTGACGAAGAGCGGACTCACGTAGGCGAACCGCCCGTTCTGTACAATATAAATACCAACGCCGACGTTGTTGATAATCTGACTGAGCAGCAGTAAATAGTCGTTTTCTTCCGGAATCTTTCCGGGCTGGTTGTCGAGCACTTCTTCATCGGACCTCTGACGTGATGTTTCTATCACCGGTTTCTGTCCCCCCTTTTTTTACAGATTACCCCATCATCGCTGGCCATGACGCACGCCGGTCTTCTACTCTTCCTCGCGGCCGAAATGTACCTCCGGCAGGCCTTTCAAAATTTACAACTTCCCTGCAGCCGTCCAGAATGAAGAATCTCAATGACGGGACAGCGACGAAAAGAGCCGTGCGGCTTCCACATTACTCAACACGCCGTGATGAAATACTTTTTTCTTTTTATTCTGAAATGCCGGGCGGCGGCCACCTCTTCCCTGATGACCGCTGCGATTATAATCTGCACACGTCGGTAGAGAGGGTAAGTCAGTCGATATGCGGAGTCGGAAGTGATTTTCTTACCCGCCTTTATGCATAATTTTTCTCTCCACGCAAGAATCTTTCTAAAAAAACAGGTTCTTTATCCCGTTACGACGGTACCGCGTATGTGGCAATTGTCCGTTTTTCTTTAAAAACAAGTTGTTACGCTATTCAGCAACGATGTTGGGCAGGCGCCGACGAAGCTGCTTTCCCCGTTTTTTCTGTAAATACCGCAAATAATAGTTTGACATTGACAGATCATGAAGGTATTTTTTCACAAAACACGAATCACGCCGGTATTCGATCGCATTTCACGGGAGCACCGGGCACAAAACATGGACGGGAGAGCTTTGAATAATCGCCTATTCCCCAGTGTTCCCCCTTCGGGGCAAATTTTTTCAGGATTTTGGAGTCTACTGCTGGCCGATAATCCGCACCGAAAGCG
>DSBH01000177.1 GCA_011056825.1 Deltaproteobacteria bacterium
CGGCATACTCGATGCCCATTTCTTTCAGAATCTTGATAGTAACCAGGTTCCTGGAGCGGATCAGCGCCGTGCGCAACGTCGTGGGACCGTGAAACGTTTCTCCGTAGTTGTGGGGTTTCCAGGTGCTGTCTTCCAGTGTGTCACGGTACACGACGGGCGTATCCATGATAACCGT
Source organism: Deltaproteobacteria bacterium (assembly GCA_011056825.1). Lineage (GTDB taxonomy): Bacteria > Desulfobacterota > Syntrophia > Syntrophales > UBA2210 > MLS-D. The sequence goes on from DSBH01000177.1 coordinate 176, forward strand.
CGAGGGCGTCATTCCCCGGTCGAAGGCCGCCGTGTAAATAAAGGGTTTGAAAGCTGAACCGGGCTGCCTGACAGCCTGCACGGCACGGTTGAACTCGCTTTGTTCGTAATCACGACCGCCCACCATGGCTTTGATTTCACCTGTCCCGGCCTCGATGGACAGAAGAGCGCCCTGAACCTCCGGTTCCTGTTCCAGCCCGAACCGGAATCGGACCCGGCCGTCGGCACCCTCCAGCAACTCGATCACCCGTGCCTGCACGATGTCTCCGACACGCAGAAGCTCGTCCGGATGTTCCAGGTCGCCTTTCACCGCCCACTTCATGTCTTCCAGGGTCATCGTACCGTCATAGGGCCCGACGCCCAGCGTAAGCGTCTTCGTTTCATTGTCGACGCCGGTCACGAGGGCTGGCATAATCTGTCCTTTCACAGGTACTTCTCTCCCAAGATCAACCCACAGGGACTCGAGAACATCCGCAAATTCTTCCGAAGGTATATTCTCCAACGCCCCCCGGAAACCCTGCCTTTTGTCCAGTTCCCGCAATCCCTGTTCCACCGCTTCCATGGCAGCTTCCTGCATGGGCACGTTCAATGTCGTATAGACCTCGAGACCTTCCTTGTAGAGCACCCGGCTGCTGTACGTGGACTGGAGATATTGCCTTACCAGTTCAGTGAAGTGCGGCGCGATTTTCCGGGAATCGCCCGGCTTCTTGAAAGTCAATGGTTCGTTGGCGGCCTCGTCGCGTTCCTTTTCCGTGATATAGCCGTCTTCGGCCATCCGGTTCAACACGTATTCCTGCCGTTCCCGGGCCTTTTCCAGCCGGTAAAGCGGACTGTAGGTGCTCGGCGCCTTGGGCAATCCGGCCAGAAGGGCCGCTTCGGAAAGGGTGAGATGCTTCGCCTCTTTTCCGAAGTATCGTTCCGAAGCCGCTTCGATCCCGTAGGTACCGTGCCCGAGATAAATCTGGTTCAGGTAGAGATTCAGGATTTCATACTTGTTGAGGTAGCGCTCGATCTTGAAGGCGAGCATCGCTTCGCGCAATTTCCGGATATAACTTTTCTCCGGAGTGAGAAAGAGAGACTTCGCCACCTGCTGAGTTATGGTGCTTCCGCCCTGGACAATGCGCCCCGCCTGGAGATTGCGGTAAAAAGCACGGAGTATACCCTGCATATCAAGGCCACGGTGGCTGAAAAAGCGGGAGTCCTCGGCGGCGACAAAGGCCTGAACAACATGAGGAGGCAGTTCGGTTATGTTGATGACCCTTCGATCCTCGAGATAAAACTCGTCGATCAGCTCATCATTATCGGCATAGATACGAGTTATAATGCTGGGGCGATAATCACGGAGGGGCTGTATGCTGGGAAGATCACGGTCCAGAGTATACAGAAACCAGGCGGCGGAACCGGCCGCAGCCAGCAGCAGGATAAAGCAGACCGTGAACGCTTTCAAGAGCAGCTTTTTCTTATTTTTTTTTACCGTGGTACCGCTTTTGTTTCCCTCGTGCCCGCTCATATCCGTTTTGTCAACCGCCGTCTTCGGTATCGGCGGTTCCCCTCTTTTTCTTCCTTTCAGCCAGTTTCACCACCCACAGGCTCAACTCGTAGAGCAGGACGAGGGGAACTGCCATCATCGTCTGGGTCACCACGTCAGGAGGCGTCAGCATCGCTGCGGTTATAAAAATTAGAAGTATTGCGTACTTCCTGTTCTTTTTCAAAACATCGGAATCTATGATACCGATCTTGGCGGAGAAAAACATGAATATGGGAAGTTCGAACATGATGCCGAACGCCAGGAGCAACTTCATGGAGAAAGACAGATACTCTTTCATGGACAGCATGGCCGCTATGGATTCGGTCGCGAAAGCGAGAAAAAAGGCGAATCCAAGCGGAAAAACGAGAAAATAGGCAAAAAGAGCCCCTCCCACGAAGAAAAGCGTGGAAAGCACCACGAAAGGCACCACATATTTTTGTTCCGTCGGGTAGAGACCCGGGGACACGAATTTCCATGTCTGGTAAAGAGTGTAGGGGCTGGTGAGAAATAGCGACGCGAAAAGAGAAACCTTCAGATAGGTAAAAAATGCCTCCGGCAGGCCCGTGAAAATCATGGAACTCCCTTCGGGCATGACGCATTGGAGCGGATACGCGACAAACCCGAAAATACGTTCCTTGAAAAGAAAACAGACCACGAATCCCGCGGCGAGGGCGATCAGTACCTTGATGAACCGCGACCGCAGTTCCTCCAGGTGATCGGTGAGGGGCATTTTTTGTTCGTCGTCGAGATTATTAGTTTTCATGGAAGAAAGTCACGCGGAAACGCCTTCACGGTGTATTGTTCCTGCTCCAAGCCACATGGCAATGGAAAGAACTCATTTATTCTACCTTATCTCCACTGTCGCCGCCTGCGTCGCCATCCTTTTTTTCACCGTCAACGCCGTCCGCGTTGTCGCTTTTCCGATCAGAGGTCCGGCCGGACGCCTCCTTGTCTCTGGAAAGGGCGCCGCGCAACAGGGAATCTTTTATGTCGTCCGCGTCTTTTTTGATATCGTCGACGCGGAAACTTTCCTTGACGTCATCGGTGGCCCGGCGGAATTCCGCCAGCCCCTTGCCCAATGATTTGGCCAGGTCGGGCAGTTTCTTGGGACCGATGATTATCAGGGCCACGACAAGAATTACAATAAGCTCTGGCATTCCGATGCCGAACATGACGTTTTCCCTTTCTATGTCACGAATTCGCAGACTATAGACGTAATCCTTGAGCTTTGTCAACCTGTTTCCCCGATGTTTCCGTTACCATCGGGCATAGTGTTCTTCCGTAAAACCGGAGACATCCGCCAATTGAACGTCCATCCCGTTTCCCCGAAGCGATCCCTGAAAACGGCCGAACGGCTGACTGAAGCGCGAGGCAAACAGACCCGCCTGTATGTTCGCCGACCGGATGCCTTCCGGTACGAAACGGATCGTTACCCGTCCGTCGTTCGACGCGATATCCCAGGGTTTTAAAAAGTCACCATCGTCATATCGAAAATGGACCACGTCGACCTTGAACAGGCGACCGTTTATCCAGAAGGCGTTCTCCGTGAATCCGGTTTCGTTTATGCCCTGGACGCAATTGAATCCCACGCGGTTTTCCTGGCTGTCGATACCGCCACCGGCGGCCCAGTTCCAGAACGTGTGGCGTGACAGGTATCCCAGCGTGTAATCGAAGACCCCGCAGGACTGCCCGGCATCAATGTTCCAGGACATTTCACCGCTGGATATTTTACCACTTCCGGCGAATCCCGCTTCCTTGTGGGTGTAGTTGAATCCCTTCAATCCTGCGCGAGTCAGGCAGACAAGGGGTTCCGCGTATCTCTCGAAGCCAAGGTCGACTGACAATTTTCCGCCGATGGTTCCCTTCAGGGAAACAGTGGCAGGTCCGTTGATAATTGCAAGAGAGGACCGTCCCGCCGTGAAGGCGACAGTGCCGGAATTTGATGTTCCCTGGAACACCGCGGATTTTCCTCCCGGCCTGATAATGTTGTACTCGTCGATCGTCCCGGTCCGCCGATCGAAAAGGTAGGCGAAGAGGTTGCACAGATATCCCAGGCGGACAACGGCGACGCCGAATATAATGTCATCGTTGCACACGCCAAGGTACTGCCACCGCTTCATTCGAAAGGCAAGAATCAACCGTTTCGACAGGGAGTTCCCACCTCGTGAACCATAAGGTCGGAAATCTTCAAGGTTGAATAATGACGGCGGGACGGAATAAATGCCGAAACGGGGGCGACCCCGTTCATCGATCAGTGTGTCCGCATTCCACGTGTCCATAAAATCGCCTCACCTTTTCGTTACCGCGAAACGGAAACTTCTTTCGTGATCGTTCCTTCTCGAGCACAGCATATCGACTTAACGAGCGGGATTGCGCACGAATTTTCCGTTCAGGAAAGGTTGTCCGCGAGAGACGGTACATCGTTCCCCGCGTCGAGGCGCTGCGTCATCTTGTCCACTATTCTGACGAGGGCCGACACGCAAGACGAGAGATCGATCAGGCCGGTGTCGAACGTAATATGATAGTTCCGCGCGTCGCTCCAGTGAAGACCTGTCATATCGCGTATGAACGTCGCCCGTCGACGGTCCGACTCTTTTATCATTTCCCGGGCCCGGTCGGATCCGGAAACTTTCCAGACCCGTTGTATTCTTTGAATCCTCATCTCCAGAGGGGCATGCACGTAGACATTGAGGGTGCCGGGCCGATCCCTGAGCGCCCAGAATCCCCCCCGCCCCACGATGACGGCACTGTGCTTTTC
>DSBH01000185.1 GCA_011056825.1 Deltaproteobacteria bacterium
CCCCGGTTTCGGCCTGGTGGGGTCGGCAAGCAATTTCAGTTTCATTCCCGACGCTGGCTTGTGGGTGCTCTCCTTCAATATGCTCCTGGGGCGACTCGAGATCTTTGGACTGCTTCTGTTCTTCCTCCTGAGATACTGGAAATAGCCGCACAACTTGTTCATTTTTTTTCAAAGTCCGGGTTATGGCCAATGTATCAGGACGCACATATCAACTGTCTCGCCGATTCCACCGACGCCAGCAGCATTTGTCGCCATAACCGGCGTTTATGATGTTTTTCGTTCTTTTATGCGGTCCACGATCGCGTACATGACGGGAATGACGAGAAGTGTCAGTGTCATGGAAAAAAGAAGGCCGAAGGCGACGGTAATCGCCATGGGCGAGCGAAGCTCCGAACCCTGCGTCCGGCTCAGGGCCATGGGAAGCATGCCGAAAACGGTGGTAAACGTGGTTATCAGGACCGGTCTCAGTCGCACCGAGGCGCCCTGAAGAATCGCCTCGAAAGGATCCGTACCCCGCCGCCTGAGCCTGTTTATGTAATCTACCATGACGATCCCGTTATTGACCACGACGCCGGCAAGTATGAGGATTCCCATGAACGCGGGCACCGAAAGCGTTTTGCCGAAGGCGAAAAGGCCCACGACGACCCCGATGAATGATAGTGGAACGGTTACCATTATTACGAAGGGGTGGCGTAATGATTCGAACTGTGCGGCCATGATCATGTAGATAAGAAGAAGCGCCACGAGCAACGCCTGAAAGAGTGTAACGAAGGCCTCCTGCATGTCCTTGAACGTTCCGCCGTACTCAACGAAATATCCGGGCGGCAGTTCAATATGGGCAGTCTGCTGCATGATGTCTTCCATGATGCTTCCGACATCCCTCTGATAGGTGTTACCTTTAACGCTAACCTTGCGTTCCTGGTCTTCCCGGGTGATCGTGACGGGACCCGCGCCCTCTTCAACGGCTGCCACCTGGTATAATGGCACGTGATCACCCCGGGGCGATACGATGGTTATGAGTTCCACGTCTTCCTTGCTCTTGCGATCCCATTCACGGTACCGCACCCGGATGTCGTATTCGTCTCCCTCTACCCGGTACCGGGTGGAAACAACGCCCATAAGCCCCGCCCGTACCGACTGGGCTATCTGTGAAACAGTCAGGCCGGCCTGGGAGGCCTTTTCCCGGTCGATATGCACCTGCCACTCAGGCTTTCCCATCTCCAGAGTTGTTTCGATATCGCGCAAACCTTCCACGGACACTATGTCCTGCGCGATGGTATCGCTAATCGACTGAAGAACCTTCAGATCGGGTCCGAACACTTTGATTTCCACCGGCGACGTTCCGCCTGCGCCACCCGTGAAGACCTGTTGCATGTCAAAAAATTCAAAGGTAGCCCCCTCGATGACAGGAAGACGACGCCGAAAGGAATCGGCTATTTCCTCGGTGGACCGCACCCGCAATTCCTTGTCCACGAGGCGGACGTAAACCGTGGCCTCGTTCACCCCTGTCGGCCCCGTTCCCCAGGCGGCATCAATCTTGGATTCCTGTGAAAGACCGACAAAGGATGCGCAGAAACGTGTTTCCGGTTGCTCAAGAATTATTTTTTCAAGCGATCTCACCACGCTGTCCGTTTCCTCCAGCGATGTACCGACGGGCATACTCACCTGGAGTGACAGGACGGGGATATCGCTTGGCGGCATGAATTCCCGCCCCAGCAGGGAAACCGACCAGATGCTCGCCAGGAACAGTCCGAAAGCGATGATTACCACCAGTGACCGGTGCCTGAGACACCAGCGCAGCAGTATCCGGTACCGGTCCCGAAGCGACATAAAGTACGCCGCCGCCTTTGATTCCGCCCGGCCGGGCTGCTTCTTCCGCTTCGAGGCAATAACCGACGACACCATGGGAACAATAGTGAGGGCAACGAAAAGCGATGCCAGAAGCGCGAGGGTCACCGTCACGGCCAGCGGGCGTTAAAGCCGTCCCGCAAGTCAAGAGGCAAGCGCCATGGGAAGAAAGACCGAGATGGTGGTAAGCGTCGAAGCGGTTATCGCCATTCCCACTTCCTGTGCTCCTTCGGCAGCCGCCCGGTCGGGCGCCTCGCCCTCCTCCTGATGACGGAAAATATTTTCTATGACCACCACGGCATTGTCCACCAGCATGCCCACTCCCAGGGCCAGCCCGCCGAGCGTCATGACATTGAGCGTGTAGTCGAAAGCATACAGGCCGATGGCTGTGGTAATAGCCGAAAGAGGAACGGCAAAGGCAATGATGGTGGTCGGCCGCCAGTTCCACAGAAAAAAGAACACCATGACGATCGCCATAACGGCGCCCGCCATGGCATTCCGACCGGTGTTCTGTGTAACTTTCTTGATAATGTGGGACTGGTCCATGACAGGAAAGAGCGCCAGGTCTTCCGGCATGCGGGGTTTCATTTCATCCAGTGTCGCCTTGATCCGGTTCGTCACATTGACCGTGTTTGTACCCGCCTGCTTCATGACCATCAGGATCACCGACGGACGATGATTGGTGCGAGACCGGTTGCGAATCTCCTTGAACGTGTCCTTCACGACCGCCACGTCCCTCACATACACGGGAGTATCGCCGATCATGGCGATAATGGTGTCACTGATGGTTTCAACGTCCTCGTATTCGCCCATCGTGCGAACCAGGTATTCACTGCTGCCCCGTACGACGTGCCCCCCCGACACGTTCACGTTTTCATGAGCCAGCCTGGCAATTAACGCTTCTATGGTAAGATTGTGTGCGGTGAGCCTGTCCCGGTCGACAAAAACATTTATTTCCCGTTCCAGTCCGCCCATGATGTAGACCGACGCCACGCCTTCAATGCGGTCAATCTTCGGCTTGACGTTGTCATCAAGAAAGGTGCGCAACACCCGGGTGTCTTCCATGCCCGTCACACCATAGTAGAGAATTGGATAATCGCTGGTGCTGAACTTCACCACCAGCGATGAGTCGGCGTCATCGGGAAGATAATCCGTTATCCAGGAAAGTTTGTCGCGTACGTCCTGGGCGGCGAAATCGAGATTGACACCCCATTCGAACTCCACGATAACCGCCGACAACCCTTCCTGGGACGTGGAGTAGATATGCTTGACATTCTCGACCGACCCTACCACTTCCTCGATAGGTTCGGTAAGCAGGTTCTCGATTTCTTCGGAAGCCACCCCTTCGTAGGTTGTAATAACCGAAACAGCCGGGTATTCGAGCTCGGGCATCATGTCGAGGCCGAGGCGCGACAAGGCCAGCACACCGAAAAAGGCGACGATCAGGATGATCATCAGGACAGTGATCTTCCGCTTTACCGACAATTCAGGAAGAGTCATGGCGTAATAACCGATTGCAGTGTCCGGCCGCGAATTCTAAACATGGAGGGTCCTTTTTAATATTCCACGGATTGTGGAGTCACTTCAGCACCGTCGGTGAGACCGAAATTGCCCGACACGAGAACCTGTTCCCCCCCGGTGAGTCCTTCCCTGATCTCAGCGAGACCCCCCGCGCGTATTCCCGGAACAACCCGTTTCAACCGGGCCCGACCGTCCTCGAAAACGAAAACGGCAGGCACACCCTTTCCGTCTGTCACCAGGGCCCGTTCAGGAACGAGAATCACGTCGGTCGTAACATCGGTCTTGATGGTGACGCGGGCGAACATGCCCGCCCAGATCCGGTGTTTGCCGTTGGGAATAATAATTTTAACCGTGGCGTTTCGACTGACGGGATCGATGGCGGTATTTATCTCCGACACTGTTCCTTCAAATGTATCACCAGGCAGTGCGTCAAACTCGACTGACACGGGCATACCCGAGTCTATCCTCTGAAGATCCGTCTCGGGAATCTTCACTTCCGTTCTGACCCGGTCGAAATCCATGATCCAGTAGAGCGGCGTCCCAGCCGCGATGACTTCTCCCCGGTTGGACATTTTCTTTGTCACGTAGCCGGAGAAGGGGGCCCTGATGACAGTATCCGCCAACTGCCGCTCCGCCAGTTTCAGGTTCGCCTTGGCGGATCGTATCTGGGCCTTGAGAGACTCGACGCGAGCCAGCGCCATGGCGTGCGTCGATGACAGTTCATCATACTTCTGTTTCGAAACGGCATTTTTCTTGTACAGCTTTTCAATGCGTCCTTTTTCCACGGCAATATGCTCGAGATTCAGTTCCGCCTCTTGCAGCGACGCCCGGGCCATCGCCAGTTGCGCTTCCGCACTGTTTCTGGCAAGTTGAAATTCATTATGTTCGATTTCGGCAAGAACCCGACCTTCCTTCACGAAATTTCCTTCCACAAAGTTCATCGATTGCAGACGACCGGCGACCTTGGCGCCCACCCGAGATTCCCGGATCGGCGTCACCGTCCCCGTCGCCCGAACAGGCGCGAACAGATCCCCCCTCCTCACGGTGACAACATCGACA
>DSBH01000063.1 GCA_011056825.1 Deltaproteobacteria bacterium
ACGATTCTTTTTGTGTTGAACGTCGACATGCAGGAACACGACGGCATGAATGACCTGCTCAAGATCCGTGAACGCGTGAGAGAAGAACTGACGCTTATAAAAGGCGAGCCGAAGCTTTTCGCCTTTTCGTCATTGTACGCCCTTTACGCCCGGCTCGAAGGGTCGCTTCCCGATAAAGAGCACCGACGCTTCAACCTGTGGCAAATGGACGAGGAAATGACGTCGTTTTGCGGTGAGGAAGAAAAACGGTTTCTCGACCTGCTGGAACAGCAGCTTTATCGCGACCGTCGGACTTTTCTGTTGAGGAATCACCTGGCACGGCTGACGGGCGCCGCGGCCGATCTGCGGGAATGGACTGCTTTCAATGAAAAAATTCTTTCCGGGAATACCGAGGAGGCGCGCCGGACGCTGGAATCGGTCAAAACATTACGAGGAAAGCTGGACATTCGGAAACAGGCCATCAAAGATTCTCTGGACGGGCGCGCCGATAAAGTAAAACGTATACTGGCCGACGACACGGATCGGCTGCTCGACGGACGGTTCGGAGAAATATCCCGCGATATTCATGAGTTTGTTGATCGATACGCCGTTGATCTTCGGACCATGATCGGCGACATGGAAGGGGCCGGGTTTTCGGCGCTTCTGTACACACTCTTTCAGGAATTCAGAGAATCGCTTGAACGTTTTATCGTGGAAAAAATCACGCCGCGCCTGGCTGTCTTTATCCGCGAAGAAGAGGAGAAGGTCGAGGACATGTTCCTGTCGATTGCCGAAGTGTATGATGCAATGGTGCAGGACGCCCACGCCCACCACATCGCAATTCTCGAGAAGGCGGGTATCGAACCGACTGAGGATTCGAATCAGGAACCTTTTTCACTCCGGTCCTTTCAGAGGAAAACGCGGCCGCCCGCGCCGTCTTTTCTGTCGGCGCTTCAATTCGGCGCCGAGGTCAGAGCCGGGGCGATTCTGAAACTCGGCATGTACCGGGGAATGCGTTTTGTCCGGAAATTGCTCAAACGACCGGGTGCGAATGACGACGTCGGGCGGGATACCCTGGCGGCGCTTGACGACGCTCTGCGGCGGATTAAAAGGGAAACACGGGGTTCTCTTGTCTCGGCGATCAGCGGCTACAAGGAAAATCTTAAATATCAGCATCTGTACCGTTTCGTCGACGAGACGACCGCTGAAATTCTGGACGTTATGGGCGACCGCTTCAGGGTTTTTTCATCCGATATGTCGGGCCTGGCGGCATTGATCGACAGTGCCCGTGATGAAAAAGAAGAGATGCTCGAGCTTCTGAAGATACTGGAGCGCAAGGCATCCGACATCCTGGAGCGGATCCGCCGCGTGGAGCAGCGAATGAATTCGGACGGCGGCGTTTTCCGGCCGCTTTAGGTTATATACAGATTCGAGGTGGAAAAATTAGGATCGCTGGTGAGGTTGACGCCCAGGCGCCGCAGGCCGGCCTCGTCACCCGGCGTCGGAATATGGGTGATATGGACTTCGCAGCCTTCCAGTTCCTTGAGCTTGTCCATGGCCAGCTGGGCGGCCGAGTTCGCCGACGCCCCTATGCTCAGGGCGATCAAGACTTCGTTGACGTCGAGACTGACAGATTCCTCGTGAAGTACCTGCGTTTTAAGCCGCCTGACTGAATCGGTGATGGCGGGCGTGAGCAGTTTGATTTTCGGCGGTATTTCGGCGAGCTGCTTGATGGCGTGAAGTACAAGACTGGATGCGGCGTGAAGCAGGGGTGAATTGTTCCCCGTCACGATGGTTCCGTCGGGCAGTTCCATGGATGCTCCGCAGAAAATGCCCTTGTTTCCCTTGTTTTTTTTCTGGGCCTTGACGGCCGCGCTCCTTGCCGGTTCGACCACCCGCCGGTATTCCGGCTCAATGCCGAAATCTTTCATGAAAAGTTCCACCCGCTGCACGGCGTCCTTTTCGATAAAACCCATGACATATTCGCACCGGTAACGGAAAAAGCGCCTGATGAGTTCCTGCTTTGCCGCCTCAAGTGTCACCGCGTCATTGGTGATGGCGAAGCCGACCCGGTTTACACCCATATCCGTGGGGGACTGGTAAAATGACTTTCCACCGGTGATTTTTTCCAGGATTCTCTTGAGTACCGGGAACACATCCACATCGCGGTTATAGTTCACGGCCCTGAGGTTGTACGTGTCAAGGTGAAAGGGATCGATCAGGTTGAAATCTTTCAGGTCCGCCGTCGCCGCCTCGTAGGCCACGTTGACGGGATGCTTCAGGGGAAGGTTCCACACGGGAAATGTCTCGAACTTGGCATAGCCCGATTGAATGCCCCGTCGATAATCGTGGTACAACTGCGACAGGCAGGTCGCCAGCTTGCCGCTGCCGGGTCCCGGCCCGGTCACGATGACGAGCGGTTTTGTTGTCTCGATATAGGTGTTCGCTCCATAGCCCCTGTCGCTGACGATCAGGTCCAGGTCTGTGGGGTATCCTGCCGTGTATCGGTGCGTGTAGACACGGATTCCCCTGCGCTCAAGCTTGTTCTTGAACATCGTCGCGGCGGGCTGGTTTTCAAAACGGGTGATGACGACGCCGCTGACGTCGAGGCCCCAGGAACGGATACTGTCGATAAGCTTGAGCGAGTCCGAATCGTACGTTATACCGAAATCGGCCCGGATTTTCTTTCGTTCAATGTCGCCCGCGTAGATGCACAGGATTATGTCGGCCTTGTCTTTCAGCTGTTGCAACAGACGCATTTTCACGTTGGGATCATAGCCGGGCAGCACCCTGGCGGCATGAAAATCGTAGAGGAGCTTCCCGCCGAATTCAAGATAGAGCTTGTTATTGAAGCGCTCGACCCTGCGTATGATCTCGGCGCTTTGTTCCTGTATATATTTTTCGTTGTCGAAGCCGATTTTTTTATTCATATTCCTCCGTCATTCAATGCTTCTTCGACCGGTTTATTCTTCCGGTTTCCACGGTATGGAACGCGGCAATTATACGGACCCCCGCTCGTAAAAGCAACTTTGATCCGGTACGTGACCTTTACGCTACATAAAATTGAGCGGATCCACGTCGATTCTCACCTCCGAGGTTCGCCGTCCGGCCGCTTTCAGAACGTGTTCAGCCGTTTCATGAAGAAAGACGGTATCGGGGCCCTTGAGCAATATCTGCCGACGGTAGCTTCCCTTTATCCTGGCAAGCGGCGGCTCGGCGGGTCCCAGCACGAAGGCTTCCGGCTTACCTTTTCCCGCAGCGATGAAGCGCCGTGCCGCGTCGGTGAGCAAGCGGGCCAGTTCCGCCGCCTTTTCCTCACTCGGCGACGATACACGGATGTTGATAAGCCTTTGAAAAGGAGGGAACCCGAGTTCTCTGCGCGCGGATATTTCATCATGATAGAAACCATCGTAGTCGTGGTTGCGGGCTCGCTGTATGGAGGGGTTGTCCGGATTGATCGTCTGAATAAAAACTTTTCCCGGATCGCTTCCCCTGCCTCCGCGCCCGGAGACCTGCGTCAGGATCTGGAAGGTCCGCTCGGCGGCCCTGAAATCCGGTATGTTGAGGGCTCCGTCGGCTGAAACGACACCTACCAGGGTAACGTGGGGAACATCGTGCCCCTTCGCTATCATCTGCGTACCGACCAGGATGTCGATTTCCCGGCGGTACAGGGCGGACAGTATCATTTCGTAACTGCCCCGTTTCGACGTGACATCACTGTCGAGCCGCGCCGTCCGTGCACTGGGGAACAGGGCTGTTACTTCCCCGAAGAGTTTCTCCGTTCCGGCGCCGAAGCTTAAAATTTTTCCGCTCTTGCAAACGGGACAGAGTGGAGGTGCCTTGATCGAATAATCGCAATAATGGCATTTCAGGAGATTCTGACTCATGTGGTGCGTCATCGTGACGGAACAGTTTGCGCAGGTGAAGATATGGCCGCATTCACCGCAGTACAGAAACGTAGTGAACCCCCGCCTGTTAAGAAGCAGAAGCGACTGGTCTCCCCGAGTAAGCGTTTCTTCGATCGCTGTCGCCAGGGGGGCCGACAGGAGCAGGTCTTTTCCCCGCCGGGCGCCGGGTTGTTTCATGTCCACGATGGTAACGGCGGGCAGGGGACGGTTTTCGACCCGATTCGGAAGTTTCAGGCACGTGAAACCCCGGTGGCGAGTATTGTGATACGTCTGGAGATCGGGAGTGGCCGAACCGAGGACTACGGGCGCATCATGGAGGCGGCCTCGAACAAGCGCGAGATCGCGCGCATTATACGGAAGCCGGTCGTCCTGCTTGTAAGAGGCGTCGTGCTCCTCGTCGACGATAATAAGTCTGAGGTCCCGGATCGGAACAAAGACGGCCGAACGGGTTCCTATGAGAATGCGCGCAGCTCCTCGCTGCATTTTACGCCACTGGTCGTAGCGTTCACCCTCCGAAAGGCCGCTGTGATAC
>DSBH01000109.1 GCA_011056825.1 Deltaproteobacteria bacterium
ATCGTTCTATTGTCAACGGTAAAAAAGACTTCTTCACGAAGACGCCCCGTGGCGGCACGGGGCGATGATGACGCGCCTGCTCGAACTGTTTTATCAGGTGGATCAGGTAAAGATGCCCGCCAGGGCGAAAATGATAAAGCTTGCCAGGACACACAGAATAATCGCCGAGACCGGTTGCCGGTAACGCGCGGGGGAATAGGCGGGGTCGTCCGAACCGTCATGTATGAAGTACCTGGCCGGATTCCTGCTCATGTCGGCGACGGCGTGGGCCGTGTTCATAGCCGTTCGTTCAGCGGCGTCGAAAAAGTCATTCACCCACTCAACGAAAACCGTCCAGACCAGCTTCTTCGGCCTTCGGTAGAACCAGTCCGTGTCAATCGCTATGGTGTAGTCTCCCGCCAGCTTGCCCCGCAGGACCCAGAACCCGATGAACGTGAAGGTGAGAATCTGCACTGTTTCAACCAGGTGGGGAATCGTGTAGGGATGGAACGTCGCGTCAAAGGGCAGATAGGCGTAAAGAATCGAGGGAGCAACCCCGAAAAGAGTACAGAAAAACGCCGCTATAGCCATGGCAATCAACATCGACCGTGGTGTTTTCGATGGCCTGATGCCCTTGTCTTCGCCGAACCAGGTGAAATAGGGAAGTTTCAGCCCCGTGTGCAGGAAGGTTCCCACCGAGGCAAGCAGCAACAGCAGCATGGCCGTGTTTAAGTGGGACGCGCCGGCGGCGCTTATGACCATTGATTTGCTGATAAACCCGTTGAAAAGCGGGAACCCCGAAATGGAGAAAGCGCCGATCATGTAAAGCGCGACAGCGGCCTTCTGGTAGCGGGCGAACCCGCCAAGATCGGCAAGCTTGCTGGTGCCCGTGGTATGAAGTGCCACGCCGGCGCCCATGAACAGGAGCGCCTTGTACAGAATGTGGCAGAAGGCGTGAGCCACCGCCCCGTTCAGGGCGAGGGCCGTACCGATGCCCACGCCGGCCACCATGTAGCCGACCTGACTGATGATGTGGTAGGCGAGAATCTCGCGTATGTCATTGGCAAGCACCGCATAGACGACGCCGTAGAGCGCCATGATCACGCCGGCGAAAATAAGAATTTCCCACCCCGGAAAAATCCGTATCAGAACGTAGACAGCCGTCTTCGTGGTGAAGGCGCTGAGGAAAACGGCGCCCGTCACGGTTGCCCGTGGATAGGCGTCGGCGAGCCACGCGTGGAGGGGCGGAATCGCGGCATTAAGACCCACGCCCAACAGGATAAGCCACGACGACAATGATCCATCCTGGGCGATTCGCTCGATCTCGAGGCCGCCGCCCGAGGCAAGATGCAGCAGGATTCCCGATAACAGGAGCACGCCGCCGGACAGGTGGACAATGATATACCGCATGCCCGCCTTTGCCGCTTCATCGGTCCGCCGTGCCCAGATAAGATACACGGAAGCGGCCGCCATGAGTTCCCAGAACATGAAAAGCGTGAAATAGTCACCGGCGAACACCACGCCCAGGGATCCGCCCGCGTAAAGCAACGCCGCGACCTGCTGGGCGGTTTCTTTCAGGTTGAAGGCATAAATGCCGCCGATAAAAGCGATAAGGGAAAATATCGTTCCGAAGATCCTGCTCAGGGCGTCCACGTCGGACAGAATCAGCGTGTAGCCGGCAAAGCCGACCGTCAGGAGTTCGCCAAAGGGCGATGTCCAGATGATTATCAGTGCGAGCAGGGGAAACAGGATAAAAGCCGCCGAGCGGACAGACTTCGGCAAAAACGGCAGCAGCAACGCTCCCGCGATCATGGCGGTGAATGGAGGCAGGCAGAGACTACCGAACATCGTAGTAATCCTCGTCTTTCTGTATGAACCGCTTTCCCAGGGCCTTTGAAATCACGATGATGGCCACGCAGCCGATAAAA
Organism: Deltaproteobacteria bacterium; assembly: GCA_011056825.1. Lineage (GTDB taxonomy): Bacteria > Desulfobacterota > Syntrophia > Syntrophales > UBA2210 > MLS-D. Next base: position 1,908 of record DSBH01000109.1, read on the forward strand.
CCGAAATAAATGTAAAACCCTGGAATGCGCTCCCACCAGTGATGGGGTTCCTGCGTCATTTCAAACACGAAAGAAACAACCGTTATAATGCCAAGCAGTATCCAGTGTATGCGTTTCACAGCAGACCTCCCGTCAAGCTCTGGGCAATCAGGCTGGCCAGTTCATAAAAGTGGAAGAACAGGTCGGGACACACCCCGATCAGCACCGAGAGCATCGCCGTGATGACCAGGGGAACCACCATGAGGGCCGACGCTTCTCTGTGGCCTTCCAGGTGTTCGCCCTCGCGGAAAAACGCCCGGTGAACGATCGGGAAAAAATAGCCCGCGTTCAGCAATCCGCTGAGGACGTAGATCCCCAGGACGACCAGGTGGTCGGCCTCGAGAGCGCCAAGTGCAAGGAACCACTTGCTGACAAAACCGTTAACGGGAGGGACCCCCGCCAGTCCCAGGGAGCCGATGGCGAAAGCGCCCATGGTCCAGGGCATAATCTTCCCGATGCCATTGAGCTGGCTGATGTTTTCACGGTGCAGGTTTACATATATGGCGCCGGCGCAGAAAAAGAGCGTGATTTTCATGGTCGCGTGCGTGGCGATATGCAGCATGCCGCCGGTGAAACCCGACGGCGAAAGCAGCGCCGCGCCCAGGACGATGTAGGAAAGATGCCCTATCGTCGAATAGGCGAGCCGTCTCTTGAGGTTGTCCTGTCTGAAGGCGATAAGCGATGCCACGAGGATCGTCGTTCCGGCGAAGATTGCAAGAATGATGTTCAGGCCGTAGGCGGCCATCACCTCAGGACCGAAAACGAAACCCACCACGCGGATAACGCCGAAAACACCGGACTTGACCACCGCCACGGCGTGAAGCAGCGCGCTTACAGGCGTGGGAGCAACCATTGCCGTGGGAAGCCAGCTGTGCAGCGGCATGATGGCGGCCTTGACGCCCACTCCCGCCAGGAAGAGGAAAAAGAGCACCGTCATGGTCGAGCCCGGGAACGAGGTTCCCGCAAAAAGTCCGCCCGCCTTGAAATCCATTGTTCCCGTCAGCTGGTAGGTCCAGGCCGCCGCCGCGATGAGGAACAGCCCCGCTGTCAACGTGTACAGCAGGTACTGCCGACCTCCGCTGATGGACTCGGACGTTTCCTTGTGAATGACCAGCGGATAGGTGGAGATGGTCAACATTTCGTAAAAAATGATGAACGTCAGCAGGTTCGCCGAAAAGGCAATGCCCATGGTCGCGGAAAGGCACATGGCGAAACTGGCGAAATAGCGCGTTTGCTTGTGTTCGTTGTTTCCCCGGACGTATCCTATCGAGTAGAAAGACGTGAATATCCAGAGGCTCGACGAAATCAGGGCGAAGAAAACACCAAAGGGATCGGCCTTGAGAGCGAGGTCCACACCGGGGGAAATTTCCAGCAGGTGAAGCACTGCGCTGCGGCCTTCCAGCGCGCCGGGAAGCAGCGAGAATACCAGAAGAAACTTGGTGCCCGCGGCCAGCAGCGTCCAGGTTTCACGGAGATTAGGCTTTCGCGAGCTGGCAAGGATCAACGGTACGGCGGCCATTGAAACGAGCACCACGAAAAGAGGAATATGCGAAACGTAGTTCAAATCGTTCATTCGTTACATTCCCGGGGGCATCATCGGCTGAATCAGCGTGGTCACGATCAGGGCGTTGAAGATACCGATCAGAAGCAGCGCCGCTGCGAAAACCAGTACCGGAATTACCATGGAGGACGTCGGTTCGCCGCTGCCGAATTGTGCCGGATCATTCCCCGCGCCGGCGTCGTCGGCGACGCCGGAGGGGGATTTCATGTAGACTTTTTCGATTACTCTGAAGAAATACACGGCGTTTAAAAGACTGCTTATAAGAATCACCGCGAGAAACACCCACTGAGAATTTTCAATAGTGGCCAGCGCGAGATACCACTTGCTGAAAAATCCCGCGAGCGGCGGCAGCCCGACCATAGAAATGGCCGCGGTGGTAAACGCCGCCATGGTCCAGGGCATTTTTACGCGGTAGGAATCGTCGAACCGCGATATGTCCGAATGTCCAACCTGTGTCCGCAGGTTGGCCGCAACGAGGAAGAGACAGGCCTTCATGAAGGCGTGGTTCAGCACGTGCAGCACGGCGCCGATGAATCCCAGCGGGTTTGCCATGCTGATACCCAGACCGATGTAGCCGATCTGGGCGATACTGCTGTAGGCGAGCATGCGCTTCAGTTCGCTCTGGGCGATGGCCAGTATGGACCCGTAGATAATACCGATGGCCGAAAGCCATCTCAGAATGGTGGTAACGGGAATGCCCTCGGTAACGAGATCCACGCCGTACACGAAAAACAGCGTGCGTATCAGGATGTAGGAGGCGACTTTGGTCCCGATCGGCGCGATAAGTGCCGACGATGTGGAAGGCGCCAGCGTGTACGCGTCCGGCAACCAGCCGTGCAGCGGGAAGATGGCCATCTTGATGC
>DSBH01000121.1 GCA_011056825.1 Deltaproteobacteria bacterium
CTTTTTCATCTCGCCGATGAGCCGGTCCGAATGCGCGAGATCGTCGGAGCCGAAGGGAAGACCATCATTCCCGTAGATGAAGAGGGCCTTGATATTTTTTTCCGTCAGTGCCGCCGCGAGGCCCCGTCTGTCAAAGCCCCCTCCCCTGCCTGTCGCCGCCGCTGCAAGGGACGGCGTAACGGCGCCGGACCATACGAAGGATTCGGGACGGCCGAACTCCCGACGCGCGCGGTCAAGCATTTCGGAAAGCTGGAGGCCGTCATAGGCCTCGCCGGGCGCAATTCTGACTGTTTCGTTGTGCGCGACGACCACGATCGGGTTGCTCGACTTCCTCCGAATAACAATGAAATCGAAACCGGTGTATTTCACCTGGGGCCCCGTCCGAAGGGTAAGCGGCACATTGGCGATCCGCCCCGTGAACGGCGACCGAAAGGTGGCAACCAGCAGGCACGAGGCGGGCGCGAAACTGCCCGTGAGCGGACCAGTTCCGAAGACGACGGGATCGTCATCGCCGAACCGGTCGTAGAGCGCGCGATTCAGTGCGGCGCCGCCCAGGTATTCCCTTACGAGGGACGAATCCAGGGAAATTAACTCGGCGGAGGGTCCCGCCGCGTCGACGAGCAGTATCTTTCCGTTGTAATGCGTTTCGAAGAAGTTCATATCCTGGTTTCCCCCGGGATTCCCGGGACGCCTTTCTGCCAGCGGAATCGAAGTTTTGCCGCCCCATAGGGACACCGGTCGATACACCGCATGCACATGATGCATTCCGACATTGGTATTTTCGGTGAGATACCCTGCCGCAGGAGATCCCGGTCGATGATTCCCATGGGGCACACCTCGGCGCACTGGGTACAGGAAAATTTCTTGCAGTTTGTCGCCCCGATGACGATCTTGAGCAGGCCGAGTTTCGTCAGGAGTGCGAGGACGGCCCCAACGGGACAGAAATAACGGCACCAGGCCCGGCGCTGCGCGATTTCCGTCGAAGCGAGAAGAGGAACCACGGCTACTCCGGCGCCTTTTACGAATCCCTGCGCCCCGTAGGATCGGCAGAGCGCCCCGATGGGACAGACCACGCAGAATGACTGGAATCCCAGCACCGCGCTGGCGCCGACGGCGCCGCCGAGTACGCCGTACTTGGTGAGGCGGCTTTTCAGGAATTTCGGCCAGCCGATTTTTTTCGGTATGAGCGTGCCGACCACGTCAAGCACGAATCCAAAGGGACATATCCATCCGCAGAAGACCCGCCCCAGTAAAATGGTAAGAACAATAAGGGCGAGTGTCGCCGACAACGTGGCAAGCACGATGGTTTTCGAGGCCGCGATGTTCTGCAGCATACCCGTGGGGCAGGCAAAGCTCACCTGGCCCGCCTTGAAGAAACAGAATGTCCCCACGAAGATCATGACGAGCAGGAGGAACGACGCCGCCTGCACCGTCCAGCGGGCGAACTTGATCCAGCGGAAAAATTTACCTCTGGTCAGCGTGAGGGCCTTTTCGGGGCAGTGTTTCACGCAGAGCGGATCGCCGCCACACAGATCACACTTGTTGATTTCCCCCGTTTTGCTGTCGCGCAGCGGGGCCGATTCGGGACAGGCCAGTGTGCACAGACCGCATTCCACGCAGAAAAGTTTATTGATGCTGACAATACCGTTTTCGTCTTTCTCGATGGCGCGCGTGGGGCAGGCTTCGATACAGAGCGGCTTTCGGCAGTGCTGGCAGTAAATAGCGAAATTTTTACCTTTCGCTTCGTCGCGGAGCACCTTGATGCTGGACGACGCCGGGGCGATGACGGACCGGTTCCGCTTGGAGCAGACCATCTCGCAGGTGCCGCACCCGATACATTTCCGAGGATCGAAGAGGATGTTCGGGTGCCGCGCCGGCATGACATAATCCGCCAGGTAGGATCGCTCTTTCTGACGCGGTCTCAGGTCATCCAGCGTGATGATGTTGTCCTGTTTTTTCGCCGGTTCCGACATTGCCTTTCCTTTTTCTTGTACTGCATTGTGTTGATTTCCGCTTCCGCGGACTCTATGAATAACAAAACCTCTCTTACTCTCATCATTCCGCGTGCGGAAACGCCGGTAACAATCTCTACCACTTCGCCTCAGCGTCAGGCGTTTCTCGTGACATACAGGTCCCGCCGGCAGGCGGGGCAGACTTTCAGCAACTCGTGCACGTCGGGTGCTTCCGCGGCGAGCCGCGAGAGCACGAATTCTTCCACGGGCACCGCGACGAATCGCTCGCCGCAGCGGGGGCATATCTGCGCCTTGTCGCCCAGACCGTTTTTCACGGCAATCTCGCGCAGACCGCGTACCAGGTCGCGGCAACTCACGCCCTGGGGGCAGACGTCGGTCCCGGCGTTACACTCGGTACAGTACCAGAGATTGACGTCGTGAATCAGGTCGTCGCCCATGATCGCCTTCTTGATGACGCCCCGCGGCGACATGGCCACGGAAAAGGTCGTGTACATTTCCGCCATGGGACAGACAGCGGAGCAACGGCCGCACTCGACGCACGCATATATACCCGCTTCACGTTTGACCCGGTCGACTGCCTGTTCCGTTGATTCCATCACGATTCCCCTTTCTCGACCCGAACGGCGCACACCTTGTATTCCGGTGTTTTCGACCGGGGATCGAGAGCGGGATTGGTTAATGTATTGGCCCTGGCTTCGGTGAAATGAAAGGGAATGAAGATTGATCCCTTTTTCACGCGGTCAGTAATTTTCGCGTCGACCACGATGCTGCCCCGTCGGCTGGTGACACGGATCGCTCCTCCTTCACCGACGCCCAGTTCCGCGGCGTCCCGGGAATTGATTTCTCCATACGGCCGGCTCACTTCACGGTCAAGCTGCTTCGCCCGTCTTGTGAGGGTGCCCGTGTGGTAATGGGCGAACATGCGCCCTGTGCTCAAATACCAGGGATATTCTCCGTCCGGCTGTTCCACAGGCGCCACGTGATTCGGTACGACGAAGAGCCCCTTCCCCCTGGTGAACCGCCCCTGGTGCAGAAAGCGCGTGCCGGGATGCTCCTCGTTCGGACAGGGCCACTGCAATCCCTGCCGTTCCAGGCGGTCGTAGGTGATTCCGCCGTAGGCGGGAGCGAGCCGGTTGATCTCGGACATGACGTCGGCGGGACTTTCGTAGTTGAAATCCAGCCCCAGGGCGTTGCCAAGCATGCAGAGAATCGAGAAGTCCTGTTTCGCGGACCCGGGAGGGTCTATCGCCTTGCGCACAAGCTGGAACCGCCGTTCCGTGTTCGTGAAGGTGCCGTCTTTTTCGGCGAAGCTGCTTCCCGGAAGTACCAGATCGGCGAAACGGGCCGTCTCGCTCATGAAGATGTCCTGCACGACGAGAAAATCGAATTTACTGAGTGATTCGACGACGTGATTGACGTCCGGCTCGGAAAGGGCCGGGTTCTCGGCCATTATGAAAAGGCCGTGTATTTTCGAGCCCGCCGAGCGGACCATCTCGACGACCGTGAGACCCGGCTTGTCTGAAAGCGGGCGCCCCCAGGCCTCTTCAAATTTCGTCTTGATATCCGGGTCCGTCACGGACTGGTACGCGGGATAGACGTTGGGCAGGGCGCCCATATCGCAGGCCCCCTGGACGTTGTTCTGCCCTCGCAGGGGATAGACGCCGGAATGCTCCGTTCCCACGTTGCCGCAGAGCATGGCGAGATCACAGAGGGCGATCACGTTATCCGATCCGCAGACATGCTGGGTGATGCCCATACAGTAGACGACGGCCGATTCATGAGCCTTCGCGTAGATCTCGGCGACGCGCCTGATCATCGACGGCTCGATGCCGCACTGACGCGACGCTTCTTCGACAGTCCATCCCTCGACGAATTGCCTGAACTCGTCGAAGCCCTCGGTGCGCTCCTCGACAAATTCAGCGTCGTACAGTCCCTCGTCGATGATATGGCGCATCATGCCCGCCAGCAGCGGAATGTCCGTTCCCGGTTCGATGGAGAGATGAATATCCGCGTTTTCGGCCACCGCCGTCCGTCGAGGATCAACTACGATCACCGTGCCGCCCGCGTCCATTGCCTTGTAGATTTCACCCATGATGATGGGGTGGCTTTCCGCCGCGTTCGACCCGATGATAAAAATACACTCCGACCCGGCCAGATCAGTGATCGAGTTTGTCATCGCCCCGCTTCCGAAGGTCTGGACCAGACCCACCGTCGTCGCGGCGTGTCAAAGCCGGGCGCAATGATCCACATTATTGTTCTGAAAACCCGCCCGTATCAGCTTCTGGAAAAGGTAGTTCTCCTCGTTGGTGCACTTGGCCGACGAGAATCCACCCACGGCGTCGCCGCCGTACCGTTCGGCGATTCCCCGGAACTTTTCGGCGGCCAGGGA
>DSBH01000089.1 GCA_011056825.1 Deltaproteobacteria bacterium
GGCCAGGGATAAATTTCGTCGTCGCTCAGATGACCGGCGACAAAGTCGTTTTCCACGTAAATAGAGGGCTCCGACAGGGCGTTATCCGGAATGGCGGCGAACGACGCCCCGCCGCCGGTTACCTCTCCCCAGCCCGTCGGCAGACGCTTGTCTTCATCAAAATTGAGCTGGTTGTCCATCTCGGCGTTGTTGGTGTTTGTCGTGTTGATGGTGCTGTTTTCGGTCACCTCCACGCCGTTGAAGAAGAGCCCGCCGTTGCTTTCCGGAATCGTCATGCCGTTGATTCTGACAAAGGCGGGAGTGTGGTTGTGAATGGTGATGCTGGCGTCCCCCGGCGCGTCGAACGTGCCCGATCCCTTCAGCTGGTCGGCGCGGACGTCGATGCCCCCCGCTTCCGCCCAGACCGGGTCGATGTTCACGATCATCACGTACTGCTCAACGGCTGTATAGTCTCCGTCATGTTTTTCCACCAGTCCCTCGGCCTCCAGCAGCTCCTCCAGACGCGCGATTTCCGATTCGTAGTAATCTATCAGGGTCTGTTTGCCGCTGTTCTCATAGAGCGCGAGCTGTGACTGGGCGTTTTCAAGTTCCCGTACCAGATCGGACTTGAGCACCTCCCGGCTGAGGGTGAACCCGATCTTCTGGTCTCCTCCATCCACTACACCGCTGGCGGTAATCTCGCCCGCGCTCTTGTCAAATTCGTCGAGCGTAAGCGACCAGTGACGCATGATGCCGGTGCGAACCGTCCCGTCGATTGTGACGGTCCCGTGGCTCTCGGTACGTACCGTTCCTTCAACCATCTCTTCGGCCGCCTCGCCGTTCAGGGCATCCGCGAGAGAGCTTACCCAGTTAACGGCCTTGGCCACACCGGTCATGTCACCGAAACCGTATTTCTCGGCGTGCAGGTTGACACTTCGGGCGGTTTCCAGCAGGGCGCCGGATTTCACGTTAATGGTGTTTTCCTGGAACAGGTAGGCCGCGGCATCCACGTCCTCTATCGGAATGGCGCTGCCGGCGAACGTATCGAGGCGGGCTTCAACGGCATAATCGTCCCTGACGAAGCTTGTGTTCGTTCCCGCCGATATATCAAGATCACCCAGGGCCCGCACGTAAGCCCCCGTACCGATAATCACTTCGTTGGTGGGACACACGTTCGCCACGGATTTCCCAACGATGACGGTACCCAGTCCGTAGGCCTCGGCGTTGACCTTGGCGGAAACATCGCCGGTGCCCCGGGCCGATATCGTAATGCCGCCCACGCTCAGAAGATCGGCGTCCCCCACGTCCACCCTGGCCAGATCATGTGACGTTTTGATGGTGGAATAGGCTCCCAGTCCTGACAGTCCGCCGCCCGCCGTAAAATCAATCTTGTCCTTGACCACCAGGTCGTTCAGCGCCCTGAGCCTGAAATCGCCGGGGTCGGAAATGCTTCCAGCGACTTCGAGCGAGCTGCCGTCTCCCACGGTTACCCGCGTCTTGAAATCAATGTCGGTTTCACTATCCGCCTCTCCACCCGCAACAATGCCGCCCGCTTCACCGTCGATATTGGTCTCGACGGCAACGTTCTTGCGGGCCCGGTTCGTCGCATCCATCAGAATGTCTCTGGCCGTGACATCCACGTTATCCCCGACTTCGGCATCAACCGTTGAGGTGACGGTGTTGTCGATTTCCGCTCCGGTACCGCCGAAAAGACCGCCGGCGAGAGCGCTTACCACTCCGTCGAAGGTGGCGGTATGGTCGGCCACGACCCGGAAATCCCCCGGAGCGCCTGCTTCAATTATCGGCAGCCAGTACGAGGTATTGGTGAAATCTTCATTTTCGAGATCCACTCCCGCCTTCGCGCTGCGGCCCAACCCGGTATCCGACCAGAGCTCATCATAATTAGAATCTACAGCCAGGAAATCCGTTCTCGCGAGATTTACTTCCAGGGGCCCGTCGCCGACATATTCATAGCGGGTGCCCACGGACCCGTTTCCATCGTGATTGCTGAGAACATCAACCGTGTCGCCCGGGTTAATCGTCCGAACACCGTCCTCGGTCGTGTAGGTCGCGGAATCCTGGTCACCGATGTATTTGTAACGGTTTCCCGTCAGCCCGTCTTCGGTGAAACCATTCACCACGTCAACAGTTTCACCGGCGACGACATCCTTGATGCCCTCGTCTGTGGTGTGCGTTGCGGGGACAAGCAAGTTAATAGTCGAGCCGTTTCCGATTTCAGCCCTCGTGGTGCTGGTGTTTACGGTCGTTGCCGTCGCCGACGAAACGGGAATGCCACCAAAGGCGCCGGCCGTGGTGTCGGCCAGGTTGTCGTCGTTTCCCCTGGCCGTCACGCTCAGGCTCCCGCCGGTTACATTAACGCCGGCCCCCAGCCAGGCTTTCGTCTCCGTGTCGGACGAGGCCGTGGCGCTGCTCACGCCGACGGCCACCACGCCACCCACGTTGCTGTCGGCCTCGGCCCGCTGCCGCGAGACATTTTCGGCACTGATAACGGCGGCCCCTTCAATATTCAGCGTGGCATCAGCCAGCACGTAACTGTGGATCGTACTATCGTTGGTGGCGGTGGCATCCGTCGCGTCCACACCGATCAGGGCGCCTCCCGACCCGGTGGCCTCCGCCTCAGCGGAGTAGCCGTCTTGCTGCCGCAGGTTCTGTTCCGCGCTGACCAGGAGACTGCCGGCGGTTATGTTGCCGCCGACGTAAGCGTTCACGTCCGGAGTCACCGTGGCTTCGGACAGGGAAACGCCAACGGTGAGACCGCCTGCGTTCACGCCCCACGTGTCGGCGCGCGCTTCGGGGGTAACCGTTGCGCTCACGCTGATGACGTCTGTCACGGTAACGCCCGTTCCCGTACCGGAAATGTAGGCTTCTACCGTGGGATCTATGATGGCCCGGCCGTCATTGCCCGAGCCGGCGCCGATGCCCGCCGAGATGGCGGTGGTCTCGGAATGGACTCTCGGGTCGGCGTCGGCTGAAACGACGATGCCGCCCACGGTGTCGCCCGCCGGCACGCCCACCTCTACATAGTCGCCGATATAAGCCCGGGTGGAACCGCTTACCGTGCCCACTGACACGGACGCGCCCGCGGCCACCGCTCCCACGGTGGCCCCGATGCTTCGGCCGCCGATGATCTGCCGGGAATCGGCCGCGAGTGAAACGTCCCCGGCCGAGAGAATTCTGATTTTGTCCGTGTTGGAAGAACCTTCGATAAACGCCGATACGTCATTGCCCACCGTGTTGGTGACAACGGCCCCGCCTAGGGCGCCGACCAGCGCGCCAGCCACGCTGAAGGTCAGCGCGTCGATACGGGAATCATCAGAAGCTGTCAGTCCCAGCGTACCGTGTGCCGAGATGTCACCGTCGCCGGTGATCGAGGACTCGATCTCGTTGTCGATGGTATTGACGGATACGGATGCGTTCAGGGCCAGGCCGCCGGCCACGCCGATGCCCGCCGACAGTGTGGAAATGCGTGACCCCGACAGGGCTTCCGAGGTTATGTCGCCGACGGTTGACGTCACGTCGGAATCAATCACGCGGGCCGTCACCGTGTTTTCTATGGTATTTTCCGCCACGGCCGCGCTGCCGGCCACGCCGCCTGCCAGGGCAATGGTGCCGGCAAAGGAGACGATATTGGCGCCGTGATCCACGTCTTCACCGTCCAGGTTGTCAGTGACTGTCGTGATCACATCGGTAGGAATCATCATGTCCGCCAGGAAATCGGGAATCACATCCGGGGCCTCGTCCGAGGCCGTCAGGGAAACCGTACCCGTTGACTGGACCGTAGAATCGTCGATGCTTGCCGTAATGGCGTTGCTGATCTCGTTAAGCGTCACCGAGGCCTGCCCGCCGGCGAATCCGGAACCGGCGATACCGGCGGCAAAAGACCGGATCAGGGCCGGGGATTCGGCGAACAGCGAAACACCGCCGGCACCGGCATCAATCGTCGAATAATCGATAGTGGCCGCCACGGTGTTATCGATCAGGTTCTTGGAAACCGCCGCCCCGGCCGCGGCCACGCCGGAACCGGAAACACCTACGGCCACGGAATCCATGGTGGAAAGATCCCGGGCGGTGAGAGAAAGCCCGCCCGCCGAAATATCAGCGGAACTGACGGCGGCGGTCACCTCGTTTTGAATCGTGTTGATGGACGTGGACACCTGGGCCGAGACCACGCCGGAGGCCGCCACGCCGCCGGAAAAACTGAAAATGTCGGCATCGGAAAGGGCGGCCAGGCTCATCGCTCCGTCGCTTTCAACGGCGGCATTTTTGATTTCTGCCGCAATAGTATTGTCGATCTCGTTATAACCGACTATGGCCGAGACGGACACGCCGCCGGAGGCTGCGATGCTCAGACC
>DSBH01000136.1 GCA_011056825.1 Deltaproteobacteria bacterium
CCCCTGTTGGAAGCCTCGATGACGGCGTTGACCGTTGAAGCCAGGTCGATTCCGTCGTGGAGACTACCGGTCACCGGCCTGTCCTCGTAAGTGTAAGTCCGGCGGTCTCCAAAACCGGCCATGGTTGCGGCGTTGCTCATGCGCAGGAAACGCCCGTTCCAGAGCTTGCGCGGTTCACTCGCGGAGCAGATTGTTTCGATTTTATGAGTGTTTTCCTCACGGAGTTTTTCATTAACGTAAATAAAGGCGTCGAGCGGCGAGACGTCGCGCAGCGCGGGAACACGGGCCTGGAATTCCGGCATGGTTGCTTCGAGAAAGCTGTCGCTCAGTGTCAGCGTCCTGTCCCGGAACGTCGCCTTGCGTACATGGTGAGGAAAAGTAGAGAAGGATTCATTGCCTGCCCTGTCGAGCGCCGTGATGCCGATCTTCAGATTGTCGTCGCGGGCGTCGACGGGCACGGCGAAAAGCACGGCGAAACGTGGTTGTGATTCTTCCGTGTCAAAGGGGTAACCGGGGAAGAAAGTTTTGTTGACCCGAACGCCGGTTTTTTCAGCAGGTTCTGAAAGACGGTAAACGACAAGACAGGATCCGCCGGGATTGATGTAGTGCGCGGAAGTCATCGTTGATATTCGGGGCGGCGTGTGGTCCACTGTTACGGCGACGGTGACCGTTGACGAGTTTTTTCTGAGAGAATGATCCACGCCTGTAAATGACAGCGTCGCCGGTCCTTCGGAGAGATCGAGCCCGGCCTGGTCGAATGTCAGCTGCATTGTCTTTTGCGTTTCACCGGGAACGGAAAAATCCATTCCTCCCAGGGGCTGTCTTTTGCCGCCCTGATCGATAAAGGCGAGAACCTGGCGCAGACCTCGGCCTTCGTCGCTGAACCTGACCGAAAATGTTGTTTTCGGTCCCACATGCGTAATGTTGTCCGGCACGGTGACGACGGGCTTTTTCCCCTCAAGGTAGATCGAGCCCTGCCAGATTCCCAGAAGAATTACAACGGCGGCCGCGAGGACCACGATGTATGTCGGAATTTTTTTCATACCCGGGAAGAATCCTCTCTGATTATTTATTGGAGAAGTATAATAGAGAACCGGGAAATTGCAAGCAGGACCGGCAACAGCTGAACCGGCGCGGCAAAGACCGGCGCCATGTTGATTAAAATATTAAATATATCGCAAGATTCAGGTAATTGACCGAAACTCCGGCATCTGGTACTGTGTCAAACCTTTGCAACCGGTCGTAGCGGGACATTACGCGGGGAGGTACCGGGTCGTTGTCAGCCCTGTTCGGTATTTTTTTTTCGTCTTTCGCCGTTGCCTTTTCGGGCGCCGCGGCGCCGGGACCTGTATTGTCGCTGACCATAGCTGAAAGTCTCCGCCGCGGATTCAGAGCGGGACCGCTCATCATTCTCGGGCACGGCATTCTCGAGGCGCTCCTCGTGGCGTTGTTCCTCCTCGGGCTGAGCAATATTCTGTCTCACCCGGCCATTCCTCCGGTTCTTGGATTGTTCGGGGGCATGTTTCTGGTTGCCATGTCCGTCGGTATGTTCCTGAATCTTTCAAAGAACGGCGGCGGTTCGATCGGAATCGCGACCGCCGGCTTACAGGAACTAACCGACGGTTCATCCACCCGTTCGTCATTCCGGCGCAACCCCGTTGTGCTGGGCGCTCTGACGAGCCTGTCAAATCCATACTGGTTCATCTGGTGGGCGACGATCGGATTCGCCTATGTTCACTTTTCGGTCTCACTGGGGGCATTGGGCGTTGTGTTTTTCTTCGGCGGCCACATCCTGGCAGACCTCGTATGGTACAGCGGAGTATCGTTTTTATTTTCGCGGGGAAAACGGCGCCTGTCAGGCGCCGTTTATCGTGGAATCATCGGGTGCTGCGCTTTACTTCTACTGCTTTTCGGGGTATGTTTCGTAACTTGGAGCATCGGAAGTGTTGTGCAGGATATTGATTTTTCCATGAGGTGATTCTGTCATGCTGTCTGAAAAGCGGATTCTTCTGGGTGTTACGGGCGGTATTGCCGCGTACAAGGCGGCCGAGCTTATCCGCTCCTTTGTCAAGGCCGGGGCACGGGTGCGTGTCGTCATGACAGAATCCGCGTGCCGTTTCATAACGCCGATGACGCTGGGAACGCTTTCCGGCGGCGAGGTATATACCGACACCTTCGAGACCACGAGGGATGGGGAGATACCCCACATCGATCTTGCGTACTGGGCCGATCTGGTTGTGGTGGCGCCGGCGACGGCCAACATACTCGGGAAGATCGCCGGCGGCATGGGAGACGACCTGCTGAGCACGACGATGCTTGCCGTGACGGCCCCGGTGCTTCTGTGTCCCGCAATGAATTCGAATATGTATGCCAACCCCGCGGTTCAGGCGAATATTAAAAAACTTGCCGACAGGGGGTGCCGGATTCTCGACGCGGATTCCGGTGATCTGGCGTGCCGAACGACGGGTCCCGGCCGGTTGCCGTCTCCGGAAGATATACTGGAGGTCGTTGAGACGATGTTCGCGAAGAAAGATCTCGCGGGTGTCCGTGTCCTCGTAACAGCCGGTCCCACGCAGGAACCGCTTGACCCGGTGCGGTTCATCACCAATCATTCTTCCGGAAAGATGGGTTTCGCCCTCGCGCAGGCGGCACGGCGAAGGGGCGCCGACGTGACCCTTGTCAGCGGTCCCGTTTCACTGGACGCGCCGCCGGGCGTGGAGCTGGTGCCGGTACAGGACGCCCGCAGCATGCGGGACGCCGTCATGAATCGTCTCGCCGGGTCGGATGTGATTATCAAGGCGGCGGCCGTCTCGGATTACCGTCCCAGCGAAACTTCCCTCTCAAAAATTAAAAAAAGCGATGAAACATTAACCGTGACTCTCGAGAGAAACCCCGATATTCTCGCTTCCGTGGGTGAGGAAAAGGGTAATCGTATACTCGTCGGGTTCGCCATGGAAACAGAGGATCTTGTTGAAAACGCGCAAAGGAAGCTGTCGTCGAAGAACCTGGATCTCATTGTGGCGAACGACCTGGGCGAACCGGGAGCGGGTTTTCGCCACGATACGAACGTCGTCCGCATACTGGACAGGGAAGGCGGCGACGAAACACTTCCTCTTATGGAGAAGAAAGAAGTGGCCGAACGGATTATCGACCGGATCGTCGCCCTGTTGGAGAAACGGGCATAATGACGCCGGAAGGTGTGAAAACGGGCGGAATGCAGCCGGAAGAGCGGGAAGAACTGCTTCTGCTGGCCGGTTCTTTGAGACGCCGTCTCATTGAAACGGCGGAAGGAGTCTCATGGTCGCGTTTCATCCTGACCGGTGTCGAGGCTGTTCCCTTCGGCGAAGAGACTGTGGAGATGCCGGCGGGCGAAGGAGTCAGTCGAGGGAGAACCCTGGAGGAGATTCAAGCGGAACTTGGTGATTGCAGACGATGCGGACTGCATGAGACGAGGCGCAACATCGTGTTCGGCGAAGGGAATCCGAAGGCGGAGGTCGTGTTTGTCGGCGAGGCGCCGGGCGAGCAGGAAGACCGGCAGGGCAAACCGTTCGTGGGAAGAGCCGGGCAATTGCTGACGAAGATTATCGAGGCGATGGGGCTCTCGCGGGAAGATGTATATATCTGCAATATCCTTAAATGTCGCCCGCCGGGAAACAGGAATCCCCGCCCGGAGGAAATCGAAGTCTGCGAACCGTTTCTGAAGGATCAAATACGGGCGATACGGCCGAGGGTCATCTGCGCCATGGGGAGTTTCGCGGCCAGGACCCTTCTCAAACGGGAAGCACCGATCAGTGTTTTGCGTGGAAATTTTCATTCCTACGAGGGCATTCCCCTCATGCCGACGTACCATCCGGCATATCTCCTTCGGAACGCCGGCGCGAAACGACTGGTCTGGGACGATGTGCGCATGATCATGAGTCTTCTTGAAGATGGCGGCGGAACCCGTGAAAGTATTCAAAACGACAACGATTAAGCCCGTGAAAGGGACGAATTGTATGATGAAAGGCACAGTGAAAGGCCTTGTCGTGGTTGCGATGCTGGCGGTGTTGTGGTGGCCGGCGGCGGTTCTTCCGGCCGACGCGCCGGCGGATGTCGAACAGCCCGTTTTCAACGTGATTACCATTGACGCCGCCATTACACCGGCGGTTGCAGACTACATCATCAAGAGCATCGACGAAGTCCGCCTGTCGGGCGCCGCGGGCCTTGTTATTCAGCTCGACACGCCGGGCGGCCTCGATACGGCCATGCGTGACATAGTCAAGGCCGTGCTGAATTCGCCGATTCCGGTCGTTGTCTACGTGGCGCCTCCAGGTGCACGGGCGGCCTCCGCGGGCGTGATGATCACCATGGC
>DSBH01000010.1 GCA_011056825.1 Deltaproteobacteria bacterium
CCGAATACGTAGTTACAATGGTAACTATTTCCAGGGGGAATTGCAAGCGAAAAATGCGCCTTAGACACTATATTTATTAGATTATTGAGGTCCATAGTTATAATATGGATGGGAAATTAGGTTCTCAAGGCATACAGAATTCCCCAGAGTGCGAGGAAGACGAAAACAACCGCCCAGAATGTCATGATACAGGTTGATCCTCCACGAAAAGAGGAGCTTCGAAAACAGGCCGATGACGATGTCCGGCGTTATTTCACGATCCTGCTGAGCGCGCGGATGGCATCGCCTTCAGCCACCTTGAGAAGCTCAAACAGCGACATTTCGGCACTTGTCGACCTGACGCCTTCGCTGTTCATCCTTTCCAGGCCGATGGAACGGTTCATTGATGTCCGTGACGAAACACAATCGGCCAGGACCTGTACCTCGTAGCCCCTGGCGGCGAGATCGACAGCAGTCTGATACACGCAGATATGACATTCAATGCCGGCGATCATTACCTGGCGCCGGCCCGCTTTTTCAAGGGCGTTCATGAACTGTTTCTCGCCGCAACAACTGAAACTTCGTTTCTCGATGGGCCGCACACCATCCATGATACCGGCCACATCCGGCACGGTGGACCCCAGATTTACCTGTTCTGTCGCGATTATCGGAATTCCAAGAAGAAGGGCGCCCCGGATCATCTTCTGAAGATTTGTGATAAGTGCGCTGCTGTCGTGCATGGCAGACGCCAGTTTTTCCTGGACGTCGATAATGACCAGGAGTGTCGAGTCAGTGTCAAGCATTGGAAACGATTCCTTTCCGGGGAAAATGTTTTTCCTCAACAGCCGGCGGAAATCCTTCAGCGGCACCGGGAAACTGCTGAAAGCCGACGCCGTAAAGCTACAGGATGATCTCCGAGTTCTGGGTCAGGGCGAAACAATCCAGTGTCGATCTCTCGCTTTGAATGATGTTTCGACATTTTTCAACGATGCTGTCGAGTGCTTCGTCGGTTCTTTCCTTGTTGTGATGAAACAGGCCGAACCTTCCGACGCCCGCCTTGAGGGCCAGGTCCAGGGCATCGGTATACGAACTGTGACCCCAGTGCCTCGTATGCTCGTACTCCTCCGGAGTAAACTCGGAATCGTGAATCAGGAGGTCGGCGCCACTGCAGATTTCACGGTACGATTCCAGTTCAAGGCCTCCCGGATGGACATAGCCGAGTTCATTATCGGTGAGGAAAACAAAGCTTTTCCCGTCCTCGCGAAACACGTATCCCCGTCCTCCGCCGGGATGGCTGAGAGCGACAGGGGTAACAGTGACGGAATCAATGGCAAAGTCGGTGTCACCGTCCTTCTCGAAGTGAATACGAGGGGCAACGACCCCGTAATCCACCGGGAAGGTGGGTTCCTTCATGAGTTTTGCCAGGATGTCTTTCATTGAATGACCAGGAACCGGGTCGCCGTAGATCGTAATATGAGAATGTTTTGAGAAAAGCGGTTTGAAAAAGGGAAATCCGATCAAGTGGTCCCAGTGAGCGTGGGTGAAAACCATGTGAAAGTTCGAGTGATTTTCCCGTTTGAGACGATTGCCGAGCTGCCGTATGCCCGTGCCGGCGTCAACGATGATCACGTCGTCGTTTTTCGTTCGTATTTCGAGGCACGTAGTATCGCCGCCGTATGAGAGATATTCCGCACCTGACACGGGAATGGATCCCCTGGCCCCCCAGCATCGAATAATCATAAACGATCCCCTTCAGTTACCGGTTACTGTAAATCACGCGGAGCGACCGCGCCGACATCGCGATACGATCCTCCGGAATCAATCAGCATAACAACTAATTTTACCATAATTGAGACTGATCTGTCTCAAGAAAACCGCCTGCCGACGTGTGAAAAAGGTTACTTTGAGGACGGCGGTTCGATGAAAATGTTTGGACGGGGGTTCTTCGGGCCACGCCTGTTCGTCTGCCCGGTCGTACGACCGGGCAGGCAACCTCTGTCGGCGGCGGGAATGTCGCACACCGTCGAAATCGATATTACGTATCACGACGCAGTCAGGAAAACCTTTAACCACTCCGCCGGACGGTTTAAACAGCCTCGATGGTGGAGGGCGGCTTTTTCGTGATGTTATAAGTGACGCTTGTCACGCCCGGGACCTGGTCTGTTATTTCGTCGGCCAGCTGTTCCAGAGTTTCAAAGGGGAGCCGTGATGGAGAGGCGGTGATTGCGTCCTCGCTCTCCCAGCAGCGTACCTCTATCTGGCAGCCGAAATCACGTTTTCCCGCCCTGATTCCCGTGACATGATCTTCGTGAAGTATTGCAAGATACTGGAAGGCGGTTGTCGATGCCAGGCTCCGTTCGACGATGTCTGTCGCGTTGCGGACCATTTCAACCCGCTCGGGCGTGACTTCCCCGATGATCCGGGCCGCAAGCGCCGGGCCCGGAAACGGAGGACGAAGATAGAGGTTCGGGTGCAGCCCCGCCGTTTTGCCGATGATGCGTATGGCCGGTTTTCTGAGCCGGATGAGGGGCTCCAGGACTTTATACCCGTATCGTTCCTCCGGGTTGATTCCGAGTTGTTCGAGAATGTTGTGTTGTCGTTTTATGCCCGCCACCGTTTCTTCCACGTCGGTATAGTTGGTGCCCTGCAGGAGATAACGGGCGCCGCTTTTTCGTACCAGGTCTCCGAACACGTGTTTATAAAATGTTTCCGTAATGGCCTCGCGTTTTTCCTCAGGGTCCGTTTTGCCCTTCAGGGCGTCGAAGAATGCATTGACGGCGTCGATGATCTCGACGGTGATTCCCAGTTCGGCGAACCACTGTCGAATCTGTTCGGGCTCGTTTCTCCGCATGAGGCCGTTATCGATGAAGTAGGATTTGAGGCGGTCTCCCAGCGCCTTGTGGGCGAGTATGGTCACGACAGCCGAATCAACTCCCCCGGAGAGGGCATTGACGGCTGTTCCCGTTCCCACGGAAGCGGATATTTCCGAAACCGTCGTTTCTATGAATTCCTGAGCGTTCAACTCATGAAGCGGTATTTCCTGCATGCTCATTATACAAAGGCTCCCGTCAAATTTTTTTCGATGGAAAAGAGGGGTTAACGAAGGGTGGTCATTACCACGAAAACAGGAGGAAATGCAAGCTTGAAGGTGCAATCGACGCCCGGATCAATCACGGTTCCGGGCGTCTTTTCCGAACGGCACCCAAGCTTAATATCTAAAAACGGCCGCGATAGGCCCACCGCCGGGGACGGAGGAAGGATCGAAAACGTGGACTGTTCCGCCGTTGAGAAGTGTTCGAATCGCCGCGAAGTCGAGAAGATCTTCCGAGATCGGGTCGTTCGGTTCCGTCATGTGAATCCGGCCGTTGTCTTCGTCGAATACACCCCATTCCTGGACGCCGTGGGCAACGAAAAGTATGCCGATCCGACCGTGATGGGCGGCCTGAATGATTTCCCTGAGATCAGGGGATGCCAGTCCCGTGCCGGCACTTTTTCGGTACTGTGAAAGGGCGTCATTTTCTTTTTCCTGCAGAATGGCTTCGACAAGGGGCATGGCCAGTCCATGGAGTTCATCAGCTGACAGTCCCTCGGGATTTCCAGAAATCGTTGTTTCAAGAAGCCGGGGATAGGTGTTCGCCTCACGGTATATGGGGAAAAGATATTCCACGCCGGCG
This sequence comes from Deltaproteobacteria bacterium, assembly GCA_011056825.1. Taxonomy (GTDB): domain Bacteria; phylum Desulfobacterota; class Syntrophia; order Syntrophales; family UBA2210; genus MLS-D. The sequence goes on from DSBH01000010.1 coordinate 3,654, forward strand.
AAGATGAGTGCGTCCCGACGGTCCCGCAAATATTCCTGCAATCCGCGATCGACCTGCTGGAAAAATTTAAGGGCCTGGGCCTTGGTATCCTCGCTCCCGGTGTGAAGTTGGAGCCTCTTTTCGAAATCGTCCAGGTCGAGGGCTTCCGAAAGACCCCGGGGGATGCCCTCAAGGGGAATTTCCTTTTGCTGTCGCCGGGTGCATTCGAAGAGACGAATGTTCCTCAAACTCACGGCAAGAATAAAAAAAACAATGTCCCGCGCCATAATTCTGATGAGCGGTTTGAGATGAAAGCGTTCCGCTACGACAACCAGTTCATCGAAGGAATCCGGCGATTTGAAAGAGTGAAATGAATCAGGTGAAAGAAAAAGCGCGAATCCCTGTTTCTGGTTACGCCAGAAAAGCTCGTTGTTCATCAGCTCCTGCGCTGGCGAGAGCAGCTCCCTTATCTCCGACGGGCGCAGGTCCCGTTGCATGAGCTGGTTTTCCGCATCGCGTATCAGATTTTTAAAACGAATCTGGTTCTGCTGAGTTTCTGCGCCCTTTCGATAGGTGGGCATGTAAAGTGAGACGCAAACGCCCACGTGTTTGTGTGCCAGGTTCAGTAATTCGTCGAGAGATTGGACGGTGTTCATTGCGCAAGACCTCCCTTTTGTTGTAACCGCTCGTCCGTTTTTTCCCCTTCCGTAAAACAGG
>DSBH01000079.1 GCA_011056825.1 Deltaproteobacteria bacterium
AAACTACACCGGATAAAACGGAAACGGCGCTGCGCCGGAAATTACCGGAGCGATTCTGGGTTGAGTTCAACAGCCTGATGGTGGCCTTCGGGAAGACCATCTGTCGGCCCGTGTCGCCGAGGTGCAGTTCCTGTCCCGTAACGTCGTATTGCGGGCGTGTCGGCGTCACGACCAGCCGCTGAACAGCCAATCCTGTTAGGGAAAAAGACAGGATCCGGAGGTGAAAAAGATGAATAAAAGAGGGGACTTGAAGGATGCACTGACCCGGCTTTTCGCGACGGAGAATCTTGCCGTGCTTGCCACAGACGGCGATTCCGGCCCCTACGCGAGTCTCATGTCGGTCGCGGTAACGCCGGATTTGGCGCGTATTTTTTTCGTGACCGAAGAGTCATCGAGAAAATATTTAAATATGTTGAAGAATGCCGAGGTTGCCCTGCTCTTCGACAACCGACGCGACAGCGGAGGGGATCTTCAACGGACGATTGCCGTAACGACCCTTGGCCGGGCCGGGCGGATCGAAGAACATGAGAAGGCCGTCTTTCTTGAAACGTTCCTCGCGGTCCATCCTCACCTCGAGTCTGTCGTTCGATCGCCTTCCACTGTCCTCGTCGCGGTGACTGTTGCGTCGTATTTGATCGTACGCGGTTTTAACGACGTGGACGAACTGATTCTTTAAAAAAGCCGGTGTGAATCAAACCGTCGAACCATCGCCGGTTCCGGTGATCCTGTTCAGGTGACGCGCGAGCACGAAGAGATAATCGGACAACCGGTTCAAAAACGCGACCGGCTCACGCGGAACCTCTTCAGCGGTTTCTTTTTCGAGATCAATAAGATCTGCCACGCGCCGCTCCGCCCTGCGGCAGACGGTCCGGGCCAGGTGTGCCGCCGAAGCGGCGGCGTGTCCTCCCGGAAGAAGAAAATGTCTGAGCGGCGGCAGCTTTTCCTCCATGTGGTCGATGGCGCCCAGCGCTTCAAGCCGCGGATGACTTTTGGAAATCCTTCTTCCTCCGGGAAGATCAGTCATCCCGCCGTCTCCTCGTTTCGTATATATCTTCACTGATCTTTTTCCTCGCTTCGCGGCGTCGTTGCCTTTCCGTCGACCGGTCGCTCACGGTCGATGGAAACGCGGGATCCCCGTCTCGTTATGAGTCCGTCCGCCTCGAGACCTCGAAGTGCTTCCTCGACGCGGCTGTTTTCGAAAGGCAGTTCTTTCGCCAATCGGCGGTACGGTACCGGATCACTGTTCAGAAGGCGGCGAAGGACCGCGCCGCGCACCTGCCGGGTTGACCCTTCAAACGGGGATTGCCTCGTGTAATGGTAGCTCGCGCGGGAAGGATTACCTTGATCATGCTTGAGAAAGACGCCGTAATCCATGAGGGCGTTATACCAGCGCCGCGGGTTTTCCCGGTCCAGCGTCTGTTCTACAAAGGGTTCCAGTTCCCGGTCCGGCACCCGCTCACGACCCTCGAAAAAATGGTGAAGATACACGGTCCTGATGTTCGTTTCTATAAAAACAACGGGTTTGTTGAAGGCGAAGGCCTGCACCGCGCGGGCTGTCGCGGTTCCCACGCCCGGCAGTCCGACCAGCGAGGCTTCTTCGTCGGGCACCTTCCCCTGGTGCCGTTCCATTATCAGTTCAGCCGATTCTTTCAGTGAACGGGCTCTCCTGTTGTAGCCCAGTCCTTGCCAGGTTTCGAGAACGTCGTGCATGGAAGCACTCGAAAGAGTGGGCACGTCGGGAAACCGGCCGACGAATTCCGTAAATTTGTCCCACACTCTCTGCACCTGTGTCTGTTGAAGCATTATTTCCGAGACCAGTATATGATAGGGATCGGTGGTTTCCCTCCAGGGAAGACGCCGCCCCCGAAGCCGGTAATGGTCGTCGACGATTTGTCTGAACGTTTCGATGAGCTGGTGGTCGAGTTTGATGTCGGTCGTCATGGGCTGATTGGTTGCATGGCACGGGAAAAACCGTGGCGGCGGCGTTTATGATTCCGGTTCCCCGCCGACAAGCGGCAGCACCTTATCCACGTGGAAGTAGACGAGACGTGACGTGTTCTCTCGCGACTCGTCCTCATCGCCATGCCGGGTTCGACGGCGCAAGGCCGCGATCGCTTTTTCGTCCCTCTCTTCACCGGTTTTTGTCAGGTAAAGTCGTTTGCCCCGGTAGCCGGCCCCCGTTTCCCGGAACAGGTAGCAGGCGGATGGATTTGATTCCAGGTTGCTGCGGCTGAGCCGGTCCGCCATGATGAAGGCGACGGTGTCATCCTCGACAAGATGAGGTTTGCCGTATACGGCGGCGTTGACTCTACCCGTGGCGTCCGCCGTGGAAAGCACGCCTGTTCCCGTTGCGGTTTCGAAATAATTTTTCAACATGGGCTCTGATCTCCTGTTTCTCCCGCCGTCGTCCGGCGGAGCATTCATTTCCGCGATGTCCAGACGGTTCCTTCCGGCGTGTCCTGTATCATGATTCCCCGTTTTGATAACTCGTCGCGAATCCGGTCCGATTCCTTCCAGTCCTTCCGATTTCTCGCTCGGTCCCGTTCTTCCAGCAGCAGCTCGATATCTTTATCAAGATGTTGTTCTTTGAAATTCATGACGCCGAGAACATCGTCGATGGTTCGCATGACATCAAGAATGGCCCGTTGTTCCCGTTCATCGGGGCGATGTTCCGAAATGGCGAGGTTGACGGTCTTCACGAAAGCGAAAACGGTTGCCAGGGCGCCCGACACGTTCAGATCGTCATCCATGGAAATCATGAATCCCTGTTTGAGATCATAGATTAACTGGTCTATTTCGCCGCCGGTCCCCGGTCCCGGGACATACTTTATCAACCGCTGAATGAAATTATCGAGCCGTTTTACCGTGTTTGCCGCCGTGTCAAGGGCAGCGAAGGAAAAATTCAGAGGTTTCCGGTAATGTGAACTGAGCAGGAAATATCGGATTTCCCGCCCTGTGTATCCCTTCGCGGCAAGTTCTTCGATGGTGAACGTGTTTGACAGGGACCGGGACATTTTCTTGCCGTCCCGCATGACCAGCTCGGCGTTGAGCCAGAAACGGGCCGGATTGCTTTCGCAGGCCGCCGTTCCGATGGCCATGACGTTTTCACAGTGAGGGAAAATGATGTCCGAGCCGGAGAGATGAATATCGTAGGTATCACCCAGGTTTTTCCAGGCCACGGCCGCGCATTCGAGATGCCAGCTCGGACGGACGTTCCCCCAGCGCGTCTTGTAGAAGATGCCCTGTTTTAATTCTTCCAGTGTGGCGCGCTTGAAAAGGGTGAAGTCAACGGGGCTGTCTTTTTCGTAATCGTCCTGGTCGACAGTCTTCCTGTGCCGGACGCGGCTCAGGTCGATGTTGGAAAGGCTCCCGTAGTTGTCAAGCCGGGAAATGTCGAAGTATACCGAGTGCAATTTTTCGTAGGCGTAACCTTTTTCGACGAGTTTCTGCGCGAGATCGATCATGGCTTCCACGTGCCGGCTTGCCCGGGGATAGTGGATATCCTCGCTGACGTTGAGGATGGCCATATCCTTGAGGAAGGCCTCTATGTATTGCCTGGTATAGTGTTCCACGTCCATGCGGGCGCGGGTCGCTCCCTTGACCGAATTGTCCGCCATGTCGATTATGTTGATTTCATGGACGACGGTAAAACCCTTCAGTTCCAAGTAGCGCATGATCATGTCGGCCAGGACGAACCGGCGATGCGTCCCGATATGGGGCACGTCGTGAACGGAGGGTCCGCAGGAATGCATCAGCACGCGGTCGGTTCTGAGCGGTTTGAAGGATTCTTTGTTCCGGGTCATGGTATTGTACAGGGCGAGGGTCATCAGTTTCTCGTCGTTGAAAAGTTCCGTGCTGAGGTAACGTTCGGCATTGTCGGGCAGAATGACGACCATGACGCCCTCACTCATGGTTTTCGCCTTTTCCAGGGCAACGTGCATCGCGGCGCCGGAACTCATGCCGACCATGATTCCCTCGACCCTGGCCAGCCTGCGTGCCATGGCCAGGGCGTCTTCATCCGCCACGTTCACCTTTTCGTCGAGTACGCTCCGGTCGAAAATGCCCGGCCGGTAGGATTCCTTCATATTTTTCAGACCCTGGATTCGATGACCCAGGTAGGGTTCCACGCCGATGACGAGAATGTCGGGGTTGTATTCCTTCAGCCTTTTGCCGATTCCCATGATCGTTCCCGTCGTTCCGAGGGCCGCGACCACCGCTGTGACGGTTCCTTCCGTCTGGCGCCAGATTTCCTCCGCCGTTCCATGATAGTGGGCGAGAACGTTGTTCTCGTTGTTGAACTGATCGGGGGCGAAATAGTCATCCGGAGATTGCCGGACCGTTTCGTACAC
>DSBH01000135.1 GCA_011056825.1 Deltaproteobacteria bacterium
CCTCTTTATATTGTTTCCGATTCAATCTTTTTAAAAAGCCGGAGTATCGTAGCGTATAATGCCGATGCGCTGGATGCGACAGGAAATGTCCTTTCCTCTGCCCGTCTTTTTTTTGCGGAAGGGGAACATTCCTGATACTGTCAACGTCACATCAAATTCAGGGGTCGGAGGTTATACCCGCATGAACAGCATCGACGCCGAGTTTGTCACGAGCGCCGTACGCCGCTCCGGATATCCGGCGGGAACCCTGCCCGAAGTGGCGTTTGCCGGCCGTTCAAATGTCGGGAAATCATCGGTCATCAACACCGTGCTCGGCAGAAAACGCCTGGCCCGCACCAGCGGTACGCCCGGCAGGACCCAGCAGATAAATTTTTTTCTCGTCCGACAGGCGGCCCATTTCGTCGATCTTCCGGGATACGGGTTCGCCCGGGTGCCTCGGGCCGTCAAAGAGCAGTGGGGACCCATGGTGGAAGAGTACCTGCAAACCAGGCAAAACCTGAAACTCGTCGTCGTGATGCTCGACATACGCCGGGATCCTTCAGCGGAGGACCGAACGCTGATCGACTGGCTTGTTCACTACGGAATCCCCCACCGTTTCGTGTTGACAAAGGCGGACAAGCTGTCGAAAAGCGGCGGCGGCGTCAGGCGCCGCGAACTGGCGGAGCTCCTGCAGGTCCCGGCGAACGACCTGGTGCTGTTCTCTGCACGAACGGGACAGGGCCGGTCAGAGCTCCTGACGGCCTTTTCGGACATTGTCCCGTTCCCGCGGAATCCCGGCGAAACGCCGTGACCGGCGTTCATTTTTGCCTTGACATAGGTGGTGAAGTTTGTTAGCGACGATTCGGTTCTTTAGTACTGTTCAAGATGCGTGCGGACAATGATCGGCTGGCCTGCCGATCCGGACTGATGATACAGACACTAAACACGAGGTGTGAAGACAAGTGTTAAACGATACTGAAAAAATCGGCGCCGTAATGGTTGTGGGATCAGGCATCGCGGGCATACAGGCTTCCCTGGATCTCGCCAACTCGGGAATGAAAGTATATCTTGTTGAAAATGACATCAGTGTCGGCGGTGTCATGGCCCAGCTTGACAAGACGTTCCCCACCAACGACTGTTCCGCCTGCATCCTTTCTCCGAAACTCGTTGAGGTGGGACGACACCCCAACGTTGAAATCATGACAAGGCGTACCGTGGATTCCGTCGACGGAGAACCGGGCCGCTTCACCGTTTCGCTCACCAGGGCGCCCCGCTACGTGGACATCGACAAGTGCACGGGGTGCGGCGATTGTGCGAAGGTCTGCCCCGTCACCGTTTCAAACCGATTCAACGAGGGCCTTGATTATGAAAAGGCCATTTACCGGAAATTCCCCCAGGCAATTCCCAGCGCCTTTGCCATTGACAAGCTCGGCACGGCGCCGTGCAAGGCAGCATGCCCGACCCACATCAGCGTGCAGGGGTATGTCGCCCTCATCGCCGACGGGAAATACAAGGAAGCCCTCAAACTCATCAAGCAGGAAAACCCCTTCCCCGCCGTCTGCGGCCGCGTGTGCGACCACCTCTGCGAAAAGGCCTGCAAGCGAGGTGAGGTTGACCAGCCCGTCGCCATCATGTATCTCAAGCGCTTCGTGGCCGATCTCGATCTGAATGACGAAACGAAATACATACCGGACATAAAAGAAGACAAGGGGAAAAAGGTCGCCATAATAGGTGCCGGCCCGGCGGGTCTCAGTGCCGCCTACTATCTGGCCGCCGAAGGCTACAAGGTTGTCGTGTTCGAATCACTGCCCGTTGCCGGCGGCATGATGACCGTGGGTATCCCCGAGTACCGCTTGCCCAAGGACGTTCTCAACGCCGAGATCGCCACGATACAGGAAATGGGCGTCGAAATTCGACTGAATACGAAAGTCGGCGAGGATATTACCTTCGAAGAACTTCGGAGGGACTACGACGCCGTTTTCATCGGAACGGGCGCTCACAAAAGCAGCAAGCTCAACGTGCCCGGCGAGGACGAATTCGAAGGAGTGGTGCACGGCATTGACTTCCTGCGCCGCGTGGCGCTGGGTGAAAAAGTATTTCTGGGAAACCGGGTAGCCGTCGTGGGCGGAGGCAACGTGGCCATGGACGCCGTCAGGACGGCCCTCCGGACGGGCTCGAAGGAAGCCTTCGTGCTCTACCGCAGGACCCGCGCCGAAATGCCCGCCGCGCCCGAGGAAATCGAGGAAGCACTGCATGAAGGCATCACAATGGAATTTCTCGCCGCACCCAGGAAAGTGCTCGGCGAAGGCGGCAAGGTCACGGGCATCGAATGTGTCCGGATGGAACTCGGCGAGCCGGACGAAAGCGGCAGGCGACGTCCCGTTCCAATCGAGGGGTCTGAATTCGCTATAGAGTGTGACGCCGTCATTCCCGCCATCGGCCAGGCGTGCGACCTTTCCTTCCTGGAACAGGAACAGGATATCTCCATCAACAAGTGGAACAATATCGAAGCCGACGAGGTCACCTTCGCCACAACGATGGAAGGCGTCTTTGCCGGCGGCGATAATGTGACCGGTCCGTTGACGGTTGTCAAGGCCATCAATGCCGGCAAGGAAGCGGCCCGATCGATCAACCGTTACCTGCAGGGCGCGGATATCGCCCTGGGCCGGGCCCGTAACTGGGAAGAAAACGTCGCCGACAAGGCCGATGTCAGCGGGACGCCGAAAAAGCCCCGTCCCGCCATGCCCGAACTCGATCCGGATGAACGGAAAACTCACTTTAATGAAGTCATCCTCGGCTACACCGAGGAACAGGTCGTGGAAGAAGCCCGGCGCTGCCTCAGCTGTGGTATTTGTTCCGAATGTTACCAGTGCGTGGACGCGTGCGTGGCCGGGGCGATCGACCATAATATGAAGGAAGAGCAGGAAACCATCGAGGTTGGTTCCATCATCGCCGCACCCGGGTTTGAAGTCTTCGACGCATCCATTCGGGGCGAGTACGGGTTCGGCCTTTATGAAAACGTCATTACCAGTATCCAGTTCGAGCGTATTCTGTCCGCTTCGGGACCCTACTTCGGTCACGTGCAGCGCATTTCCGACGGCAAGGAACCGCGAAAGATCGCCTTCATCCAGTGCGTCGGCTCCCGCGATGTCAACTGCGGCAACAGCTGGTGTTCCTCGGTGTGCTGCATGTACGCCACCAAGGAAGCCATCATCGGCAAGGAACACGCCAAGGACATGGAAGCCACCATCTTCTACATGGACATACGGGCCCACGGCAAGGATTTCGACCGGTTCGTGGATCGGGCCAAAAATGAATACGGCGTCCGTTACATCCGTTCAATGCCTTCCATGATCAAGGAGTTGCAGCAGACGAAAAACCTTCTTATGACGTATGTGCAGGAAGACGGCACCCTGATCGAGGAAGAATTCGACATGGTGATTCTCTCCGTCGGTCTCACACCTCCCAAAGACGCGGAAAAACTCTCGAAAAGCCTGGGCATAGAACTGGAAGAACACGGATTCTGCAGAACATCCCTCGAAAACCCTGTACAGACCACCCGCGATGGTGTGTATGTCTGCGGCGCCTTCGGTGGTCCGAAGGATATTCCTGAAACCGTCATGGAGGCGAGCGGCGCCGCGTCATGTGCAGGCGCTCTGCTCGCGCCGCGCCGGGGTACGCTCGTTACGGAAGAACAGGTACCCGAGGAAGCGGATATACGGGGCGTGGGGCCGCGTATCGGAGTCTTTGTCTGCCGTTGCGGCATCAACATCGGCGGCGTCGTTGATGTTCCCGCCGTGGTGGAGTACGCGAAAACCCTGCCCAATGTCGTATTTGCCGACGAGAACCTCTTTACGTGCTCACAGGATACGGCGGTGAAGATGGGCGAGGTAATCCAGGAGGAAGAGCTCACCCGCGTCGTCGTGGCCTCCTGTTCTCCCCGGACCCACGAGCCCCTGTTCCAGGAAAACTGCGAAAAGGCCGGATTGAACCGCTACCTTTTCGAAATGGCCAACATCCGCGACCAGGATTCCTGGGTACACATGAACGAACCGGAGAAAGCAACGGAAAAGGCGAAAGACTTGGTACGCATGGCCGTCGCCAAGGCCCAGTTCCTGACGCCGCTCAAGCCGGGACAACTGAGCGTCAACAAGGCGACACTCGTTCTCGGCGGCGGCCTGGCGGGCATAACGGCGGCACTCAACCTGGCCGATCAGGGCTTCGAGGCATATCTCGTGGAAAAAGATCAGGAGCTGGGGGGCAACTACCGGCGACTGCACTACACGCTGGAAGGCCTGGACACGCAACGCCACCTGGCGGCACTCCTGGAA
>DSBH01000103.1 GCA_011056825.1 Deltaproteobacteria bacterium
CGATCACAGCCCAGCTGATCGCCTTCAAGTTGACAAAATCAGCCCTGCTCTTCGTTTTCATCGGGGCCATGGTGCATCTGTTCGCCACGAAGGAAAAGACCCGCAACAAGGGCCTGGCGGTACTCGGTTTCGGCATTCTTTTTCTGGGACTCGCGATGATGGGATCGGCCGTCAAGCCGCTCGCGGCAAACGAAGCCGTGATCAGCCTGTTGCTCAAATTCGGCGCCTATCCCCTCCTGGGAGTGGCAACAGGAGTGGTCCTGACGGTACTCCTGCAGAGCAGCAGCACCACCATCGGCATGGTCATCGCCTTTGCATCGGCCGGACTGCTTGATCTTCCGTCCTCGGTGTACCTGGTTCTGGGAGACAATATCGGCACCTGCGTTACGGCGCTCGTGGCCAGTATCGGTGGAAGGAGGTCGAGCAGGAGGCTGGCTTTCGGACACGTCATGTTTAATATTATCGGAACGGCGATCGTATTGCCCTTTATTCCGCTTTATCTTCACTATGTGCCCATGCTTTCCGGGGACATCGCCCGCCAGATCGCCAATACACACACCATCTTCAACATTTTCAACACAATCGTGCTGCTTCCCTTCGTGCCCCTTTTCGTGAAGTTTCTGGAAAGGGTCGTCCCGGGTCAGGATTATGAAAAAAAAGAAGGCGGGTATCTGGAAGCCCACCTGCTTACAACGCCGGACCTGGCAATACGCGCAGCTCTCAGGGAGTTGTCGGTTATGTTGACCGTATGCCAGGAAATGCTGGGGAAAGTCAGGCGGTGCATTGAAGATTACAGTCACAAGCTGAAAAACGAAATAACCGTCGACGAGAACAGCGTCGACGATATGCAGAAAAAGATAACCACCTACCTTGCCGAAATCACGCAGGCCGGTCTTACGGACAGGCAACGGCGTCTTGTACCCGCCATACTGCACAGCGTAAACGATGTGGAGAAGGTGGGTGATTACTGTGAAGATATCGCCAAGCTTTCGCAGCGCTTATACGAAAACAACCTGTCCTTTTCGCCGCAGGCACAGGCCGAAATGGGACGGCTTTTTGACAAGACCGAGGCGCTTATGAAACACGCGAAACAGGCAATGGATTATAATGATGAAAAAGCCGCCCTTATCAGCCTGAACATCGATGAGGAGATAGACGTTCTCGTTGATCAGTACAAACTGAACCATCTCAAACGCATGGAAGAAGGTTCCTGTTTCAGCAACGCGGGACTTGTTTTTTCAGACATTCTTACCGATATTGAACGTATGAATGATCACCTGTGCAATATCACCAAGGGGGTTCTGCACCGGGGGAAACGGTAAGGTCCGCTCCGGTGCCGATGGTTCAGGTAATCGGCGTTACACGATATGCCGGCCATGGAAGCAGAGTGCTGATATCGCCTCAGGGAGCCCTTTTTCAGACGGTCCCGTAGGAGAATCCGGGGCCGGTGGCGAGGTGTAGAGGATTCCGTCATGTCGCAGGGAAAAGCCGCACCAGACGGGTCGAAACGGACGTCCTCGTCCGTCGCCGTGAGTGAATCGACGACGGGAACCGTAGTAGTAACGCCGGCAGGACGTTTTTCACTGGACGAAGCGGAACTTCTTGCGGCTGATCTGCGCACTGCGGCCCGCGACGCAAAGACGTCGGGACTTGTTGTAGATTTCTCGAAGGTGTCTTACCTGGACAGCGCCGCCGCCCTGTCAATCAAAATGTTCGCCGGGGACATGGAGCAAAACGGGCGTCAGGTTACGTTGACAGGCATGGGGGGCGAAGTGCGGCGGATCATGGACATGGTCGATCCGCTAATCGTCGAAGATGTTTCCGCTTCACACCTTTCACATCCGGAGCCGGTACCCGGTACCATCGAGGGGATCGGCGAGGCTGCCGTCGCCACCGCCGGTTCGTTCAAAGGGCTCATGGTGTTTACCGGTGAACTCATTCGGGCGGTTCTTCATTCTCTGTTTCATCCACGCGATATCAGGTGGGGTGACGTGGTCGGCAACATGAGGCGTGTGGGAGTCCAGGGTCTTCCGATTATCGGATTAATCAGCCTGCTTGTGGGACTTATCATTGCTTTCATGTCGTCGCTGCAGTTAAAGCCGCTGGGGGGAGACATCTTTGTGGCGGCCCTTGTGGGAATCGCCATGGTCAAGGAACTGGCGCCCCTCATGACGGCGATAATCGTGGCGGGTCGTTCCGGCTCGGCCTTTGCGGCGGAAATCGGTACGATGGTGGTCAACGAGGAAGTGGACGCCCTTGCGATTATGGGATTCGATCCGGTGAGGTTCCTGGTGATTCCCCGAGTGGCGGCGGCCCTCATCGTTGTTCCGTTACTGACGTTGTACGCTGATTTTTTCGGTCTGCTGGGCGGACTGCTTGTGGGAATGCTCGGTCTTGATCTGACGTTCATCACGTACATCGATCAGACGGGAAGCAACATTGCCTTGTCCGACGTAACCACAGGGCTTGTCAAGTCGGTTGTTTTCGCCGTGATTGTCTCGGGCATAGGTTGTTACCATGGCATGAGGGTGACGCGGGGTGCGGAGGGCGTCGGCAGGGCAACCACCGCGGCTGTCGTATCGGCCATTTTTTTTATTGTTCTCGCCGATTCAATTTTTGCCGTCGTTTTGCACTATCTGTGACCTAAACGAGGATCTCCATATCAGGCACGACGGAGTGAAACCATGCAGGATCATGAAAAACGGGACGATCGCGAAGTCGTTATCAGTGTAGAAGGTATGACAGCCCGACTCGAGGGCAACACCATTCTGGAGGGAATTACCTTCAAGGTATTCCGGGGCGAGATTTTATTTATTGTCGGAAGGAGCGGGTCGGGCAAGACGGTACTCATGAAACACATGATCGGTCTGTTCAGGCCGGCGGAAGGTCGTGTTCTGATCAACGGCGTCGACGTTCACGGCGCGGGAGAGAGTGATTGGTCGGTCGTCAGGCGCCGAATAGGGGTGCTGTTCCAGGCCGGCGGCCTGCTGGGTTCCATGACCCTGGGTGACAACATGGCTTTGCCGCTGGAAAAGCGGTCCAATCTGCCGGATAGCTTGAAAAAATCAATTATACGCATGAAACTCGGTATGGTCGGTCTTGCCGATACCGAACACCTGCTGCCGGCGGAACTGTCAGGAGGTATGAAAAAGCGTGCCGGCCTGGCGCGGGCCATGGTAATGGACCCGGAAATATTGTTTTTCGACGAACCGTCGGCGGGGCTCGATCCCGTCACGTCGGTCGGCCTTGATGACACCATCGCCGGCATCAACCAGGGGATGGACACGACGATGGTCATCGTCAGCCACGAGCTTCCATCGATTTTCAAAATCGGTCACCGAATGATCATGCTCGACGGGCAACAAAAGGGTATAATCGCCGACGGGGATCCGCGTCTCCTGCAAGGGGAATCCCGTGATGAACGGGTCGTGAATTTTCTGAACAGGCGGGACGCCTGAGCGTATCCGGAAGGGAGCAACCATGACGAAGGACAGGGACGGGTCGAATTTCACAATCGGCCTTTTCGTAATCATCGGACTTCTTATCGGAATTACCGCTGTGATCTGGCTGGGAGTGTCGGATTATTTCGCCGCCGGAACACGGTACGTTACCTATTTCGACGAATCCGTACAGGGACTTTCCGCTGATTCCTCCGTTAAATATCGCGGCGTGACGGTGGGCCGCGTGGAACAGATCGACATCGCGCCTGACAACAGGTATATCGAGGTGGTGATGAAAATCGACGTCGGGGACGATCTGCATCATTCGACGATTGCCCAGCTCAAGCCGGTAGGCATCACGGGAATGGTGTTTGTGGAACTGAACCTGCGGGATCCGGACGAAACCCTGCCGGTGCAGGAACTTTCATTCGAACCCGCCTACCCGGTCATTCTTTCCCGGCCGTCGGGAATCAGCGAAGTATTCGCGCGGATTCACCTGATGGCGGACAAGATCCTTGAGATCGATTTCAAGGGTATAACAGATGAAATACAGTCGGCGGCCCGGGCGCTGCGGTTAACCTTGAGTAATCCCGCCATCGAGGATATCATGAAAAATCTTGATGCAACTGCGGTTCGTCTTGAAGAAACCTTGACCAGGGTGCATCAAATAATGGACGATGAAGAACTTGAGATGGTCGTCAGGGACATGCGGGAAACACTCGCGGAAGGAAAGGCATTCCTTGCAGCGGCGGGCGAAGCGGTCAGGGAAGCGGATTTGCCCGGCACCTCGCGGCAGATCGCCGAACTTACGGAGCGCCTCGAAGAGAGGATCGACGAGGCCGCGGACAGTATAGAC
>DSBH01000096.1 GCA_011056825.1 Deltaproteobacteria bacterium
AGCCCAGGGGGTAATTGGTTAATGGTTAACGATGATAACGTAACAACCGGACATCCGGAAGAAACGCCGGAAACTGAAAACATGCTTGACGAGAAAAAAGAGGCGTCCGACCAGAGCGAGGCGATGTCCTTCGACGAGCTGTTTGAACAGAGCCTGCAGGATATATCGACCGGCAGGATGGTAACAGGTCGTGTGGTGGAAATCACCGGTGAATCAATCATGGTCGACGTGGGATATAAGACCGAGGGACGGATAAACGCGGCTGAATTCAAGGACGAAAACGGCGTCATAACCTGTTCCGTCGGCGACGAGATAGAAGTCGTGGTGGACCGGAAAACCGAAGAGGATCTCATTCTTTCTCGCGACAAGGCAATAAGGGCGAGAGTATGGGATGAAATCGTCGAAGCGCACAACAACAACACCTGTATCGCAGGAACGATCGTCAGGAAGGTCAAGGGCGGTCTCACCGTCGATATAGGCGGTTGCCAGGCTTTTCTGCCGGGATCGCAGGTTGATGTGCGTCCCGTGCGCGACCTTGACCGGTATATCGGCGAGACGATGGAATTCGAGGTCCTGAAGTACGATAGAAAAAGAAACAACGTCGTTATATCACGAAAAACGATTCTCGAGCGGGAGCAGGAAGATCGCAAGAAAGAGATCCTGACGACCATCGAGGAAGGCATGGTAATGGACGGGGTGGTAAAGAACATCACCGATTACGGCCTCTTTGTCGACCTGGGAGGTATCGATGGTCTTCTTCATATTACAGACATGTCCTGGGGCAGGATCAGGCACCCCTCGGAAAATTTTTCACGCGGGGACGACATCACGGTCAAGGTTCTCAGCTTTGATCCGGAAAGAGAACGGGTATCCCTGGGCTTGAAGCAGCTCACGGAAAACCCGTGGGATTCGATTGTTGAAACCTATACCGTCGGATCAACCGTCGAAGGCCGCGTTGTCAGCATCATGGATTACGGTGTTTTCGTTGAACTGGAACCCGGTGTGGAAGGCCTGGTTCACGTTTCGGAAATGTTCTGGACAAAGAAAATACGCCATCCATCAAAGATCGTGTCCATTGGCGACGAAGTCCAGGTCCAGGTGCTGGAAGTCGATCCTACCAACAAACGGATTTCACTGGGCTTGAAGCAGACCATGCCGAATCCCTGGGAACTCATCAAGGAACAATATCCCGAGGGAAGCGTCATCAAGGGTAAAATTAAAAATATTACGGACTTCGGTGTTTTTATAGGTATTGATGAAGAGATAGACGGCCTGGTGCACGTATCCGACCTTTCGTGGAAAAAGCGGGTCCGACATCCTTCGGAACTGTACAAGAAGGGCCAGGAAATCGAGGCGATGGTGCTCAATATAGATGTGGAAAACGGTAAGTTTTCCCTTGGCGTGAAACAGCTCGAACCGAATCCCTGGGAATTGCTGAGAGAGAAGTACGGCGTCGGCGGCGTGATAACGGGCGTCGTGACAAACGTGACGGATTTCGGTGTTTTCGTGGAAATAGAGGAAGACATCGAAGGACTGGTGCACATATCGGAAATCAGCAAGAACCGGATCAAGGCGGCGAGCGACGTGTTGCACGAAGGAGATACGGTAACGGCAATCATCAAGAGCATCGACATGGAAAACCAGAAGGTGGCTCTCAGCATCAAGGATTACGAACAGTCGGCGGAACCTTCATCGCAACGGCAGTATGTCAATAATAATGAGAAAGTCGTTTCCAATCTCGGTGATCTTCTGGCGAATATAAAAATGTAGGACAATCCCGGATTATTTCCGCGTTGGGGACATTCGACGCGTCATCATGCGTATGAGAAACCACCCCATATTCTTCGGCCTGTTGCTGCTCGCGGCAATAGGCCTGTTCTTTGTCCTGGCGGCGTATGCCGTTCTGACCGCCGCGAAGGGAGAAGCTTTTCTGCCGACAGGCGGTCCGAAGATAGCAGTCGTCGAGATTGAGGGCATAATAGGAGATTCGCGGGATGTGAATGAGCAGCTCGACGCCTACGAAAAGAGCGACGATGTCAGGGCCGTTATCCTGCGGATCAATTCGCCTGGCGGCGGCGTCGTTCCGTCCCAGGAGATATACGACAAGGTCCTGAAGCTGCGGGAGCGCAAAACGGTTGTTGTCTCGATGGGCGTGCTCGCGGCCTCGGGCGGGTATTATATAGCTTCGGCGGCGGATCGCATCGTGGCAAACCCGGGTACGGTCACCGGCAGCATCGGCGTCATCATGCAGTTTTCACAAGTTGACGAACTTCTTGAAAAGATCGGGCTGAAAGCCCGTGTTATCAAGAGCGGTATATACAAGGACACGGGATCGCCGCTCAGGGATATGACCGACGAAGAACGGCTTATTCTTCAGGAAATGGTTGACGATATTCATAACCAGTTTATTGAGGCAGTCCTGGCAAACCGTGATATTCCGCGTGAGAAGCTCATGAAAATATCCGAAGCGCGAGTATTCACCGGGCGGCAGGCGTTGGAGGAAGGACTCGTCGACGAATTGGGGGGATTCGAGGATGCCGTGGCGGTAGCGGCGGACCTTGCTGGTATCGAGGGCGAACCGACAATACTCTATCCACGAAAGCGGGGCGGCCTGCTTCATTACCTTTTGGGCGAGGCGGCTTCGGCACTGTCAGAGGCTCTGGTAAAGAACGACATGAATATAAGTTATCTCTACCGGGGCGGCCTTCCCTCACTTTCACGGTAAACGATAAAACAGGAAGAAACGGGAACAGGCGGAGACATCTCTCTTTCAGGGTCGGCACATAATTAAAAATCTGGTGGATTGTTGACACAATGGAAAAAGAATACAAAACAATAGCCGTAGCCGAGGAAGAAGGATTCGCGACAATAACCCTGAACCGGCCCGATGAAATGAACGCCATTTCACGGGAGATGCAGCGGGAATTGCTCGATTGTTTCACCCGGATGGAGGACAACGACAGTATCCGGGCCGTGGTCATAACAGGCGGCGATTACGTATTTTCGGCGGGCATAGACCTGAAGGAGCTGTCATCGCTGCCGCGCGAGGAGGACAACGGAGAATATATCACGGCGATGATAAAATATCTCCAGCAGATATATACGTTTAAACGTCCCGTCATCGCGGCTGTCGGAGGCATTGCTCTGGGCGGCGGTTTTAATCTGGTAACGGTGTGCGACATGATCATCGCTTCCGAAACCGCCATTTTCGGGCACCCGGAACTGAAATTCGGCCTCAACCCGCTTTTCAATCCCCTTGCCCGTTTTGTCGGAACCGCGAAAGCGAAGGAAATCACCATGCTTGGTGAACCCATCGGCGCACGCGAGGCGTTGCGCATCGGATTGGTCAACAAAGTAATGCCGCCGGAAATGTTTCTTGAAGAGGCAAAATCAATGGCCCGGGAACTTGCCCGGCGGCCGACCAGGGCGATCGAGGCGGTGAAAAAACTTTCGGACATCGTTCGGCGTCTGGACAAGAAAACCGCGCTGGAACATGAATTCGAAATCACCGCGTTGCTTTACACCCTCAAGGAAAGCAAGGAACAAATGAGTCGCTTCCTGGGAGAGATGGAGACGCGAAAAACAAAAAAGGATCCGTCGTAACGAATCCTTTTTTCAATAGAAAACGGCAGAAAAATTATAACGCGGGCCGCTTATTCTTCATAGAGCTGGCTTGCGAAGTCCAGCAGCTGATCCTTCCGTTTCTTGTGCTGAAGTTTTTTCAGCGCCTTTGCTTCTATCTGGCGTATCCGTTCACGGGTGACGCCCATTATTTCGCCAACTTCTTCAAGCGTAAAAGGACCATAGTTGCATGCAACCCACGTACAGTTGCAGAACGTATCGGTCTTGAGCCACCAGTCGCAGGTCTTGTCCTGGCAAGGCTCCACGATGATTTCTCCCGTCTTTCTGCATCGGTAAAGACTGGTCACTCGTTGTTTCCTTTCTTCTCCCAGGGGAGAGTCAACGGTTGTTCGCTGTTTTCTTTTTTCACGTTACTCCGCGGTCGGATGACAGCAATACACAACTAAACTTAAATAAATATAATGCCGAACCGTATTTTGTCAAACGGAAAAGAACCCCACGATCCGTGATTTGATTTCTGAAGAGCCAGGTTTAACCCGGTCATCCCGAGCCCCTGATGTACCCCGATCATCCCGAGCCTCCAGGTATAACCCCCACCCCGGTCATCCTGAGCCTCCCGGTATAACTCCCACCCCGGTCATCCTGAGCTTGTCGAAGGATAGACCGGGCATCCCGAGCTCCTGATTTACACTGGTCATCC
>DSBH01000286.1 GCA_011056825.1 Deltaproteobacteria bacterium
CCATCATGAAAAGGAAGGAGCAACGCGTCGCCGTTGACGAAGAATGAACGGTCAGAAAAGCCGCGACGTACGCTCTTGAGCGAGGCGATGGCAAGCATTTCCTGCGAAAGGTCGATCCCCACGACGCGACAGGTTTTTTCCGATTGTAGTACGCGCAGTGCGAGATCGCCGGTGCCGGTGGCGATGTCGAGTACCCGGTCGCCCGGCTCAACGGCGAGGTTTCGCACGGTGATGCGTCGCCATGTCTGGTCGATGCACAGGGAGAGCACCCTGTTGATGAGATCGTACCTGAAAGCGATCCTGTCGAACATACGCCCGATTGTAGTCGGCTTCTTGTCGAGCATCGCGGGGCCTTTCCTTGTGGAGAATGATGGCAAGATATAAAGCCATGTGTTCCAAAGGTCAAAGAATTTCTTAACGACAGCCTGATGATTTTCGCTCGCGTGACTTTTCGCTGTTGACGGGATAGGTTCCGCATATTATTTTCCGCGTCGGAGTAGTATAAGAAGAGGTCCTTCTGCCGGGAACGTGATCGAGGCCCCATATCCATCCGCGGCATGCCTCAGGAACAAAGCAGGTTCAAACGTACCGGGCGCGAATGTATGCATGGGAAAGGATGAACATGGAGATTTTTTTCAACCCCCTTTCGGTGGCTGTTGTTGGTGCATCAAACAATCGTTTCAATCTTGCGTCGACTATCTGTGGTCTTCTGAAATCAACGGGCTACGATGGAGCGGTCGTTGCGGTCAATCCGAAGGGGGAAGATGTCCACGGTTGTCCCGGCTATCGCTCGGTCGGGGAAATTCCTCACGACGTCGACCTGGCGGTTATCCTCGTACAGGCGTCATCCGTGCCTGACGTGGTGCGGCAATGCGGTGAAAAAGGAATCCGCCGGCTTGTCATCGAAAGCGCCGGCTTCGCCGAGAACGGCGAGGAGGGGCGACGGATTCAGGAGAATATCGACACTATCGCTGAGCGTTACGGCATACGCTATTTGGGTCCGAACTGCCTGGGAACGCTGAGTACGGGACGTGCGTTCTGCTGTTTTTTCGGTGTCTGGCCTGATTCCCCTCTTATGGAAATCATGCGTCGTCCCGGCGCCGTTTCATATGTTATTCAAAGCGGAGGGCTTGCCGGTCTTGTCATGGAATCGCTGCTGTCCGACGTGGTTGGAATTAACAAGGTCGCCTGCATAGGGAACAAGGCAGATATTGACGAGGGCGACCTCGTGACATATTTCGAAGGGGACGGCACGGAAGTGATCGGCATGTACCTCGAAAATGTTCACCGTGGACGAAAATTTTTTCAAGCGGCAAGCTGTGCGGTAAAACCGTTGCTGGTATACAAAGCGGGCAGTACGAAAGAAGGTGTCCGCGCGGTGTCGTCGCATACCGCGGGTATGGCTAACAACGACGTGATTTTTGACCGGGCCTGCGCTCAGGCGGGAATCATTCGGTTGCGTTCCATCGTCGAGCTGTATTCGCTTCCGAAAATATTCGTCACGATGCCGCCGCTCAAAGGCAAAAACGTAGCTGTGTTTACCAACTCGGGCGCCTTCGGCGGTATCTCGGCAGACTTTGTCGCTGAAAACGGACTTTCCATGGTCCGCCTGTCGCCGGAAACAAAGAAAAAACTGAGGAAAGCGGGTCATCTTTTTAACGCGGACAATCCCGTCGATCTCGGGCCGGGTTTGTCAAAGCAGAGTTACCTCGATATTTATGAAATTCTCCTGTCGGCGCCGGAAGTTGACGGGTTGCTGCCGATTCCGAGTATATGGCAGGATTTTATTATTGATTCTCTCGTGGACCTGCTGGATATCTGCCGGGCCTACAACAAGCCGGCGGCGATCTACGTGCCGAGCGCAGTCAAGAAAATAGTGGCGATTCGTGAAGAGCATCGTCTGCCTCTGTTTGAATCACCAGAAGAAGCCGTCCGGGCCCTGGCTGTGTCATTGAATCATTTTCAAAACGTCGCCGAAAAAACCTCTCGGCGTCTGTCGGTAACGGAGATGCCGGATGATTCGAAGTCGGGGGCGGGAGCCCGGGTAAGGCCGATTGTGCCCGAAAATGAGAAAAGCGCGGGTGGAAAAGAGCGCGTCAGGCTTGCCGCGGAGGAAGCGGTGCCGTATACAGAGAGAAATGCCAAATAATTGTTCCAGCGAAACTGTTTTCGGAGGGTGCCATGAAAATTTGTCGCGTAGCTGAAATGAGAGACCTGGACGGGGGTGCCGATGAAAAATATGGAATCGAAGCACTGCTCCTGATGGAAAATGCCGGCGCAGGAACGGCGTCGGTCATTTCCCGGGAACTGGACGGGGTAAAAGAAAAAAATATTTTAGTGCTTTGCGGCGGAGGCAACAACGGCGGTGACGGGTTCGTCGTCGCCCGCCACCTGCTGTCTGCCGGTGCAGCTCCCCGGATCGTCATCGCTTCGGATCCTTCGAAGTATCGGGGGGCCGCTCGAAAAAATTACGATATTATTCGGTCTTTACCGCTGGAATTGATGTACCTTGACGACATCGGATCCAGGCGGCTGAATACACTGTTCAGGGACGCCGATGCGATCGTTGACGCGATCCTGGGCACCGGTCTCGATCGCGAAGTACGCGGTGTTTACGCCGATCTCATAAATCGAGTGAATACGGCGGGGAAACCGGTGGTCTGCGTGGATATTCCTTCCGGAATAAACGGGGATACGGGACAGGTTATGGGAACGGCGGTCAGGGGAGATTGCACCGTGACCTTCGGTTTGCCGAAGATAGGGAATATTCTTCACCCGGGATGCGAGACGGGCGGGCGCCTTTTTGTCAATCATATCTCTTTCCCCCGGGAACACTATGAGCAGGACACTATTGGGATCGAGCTGAATGAACCGCCGTCTCTTCCTCTTCGTAATCCGGCCGGTCACAAGGGTGATTTCGGAGACGCGCTCTTCATCGCCGGTGCCGCATCTTACTACGGTGCGCCGTCGCTTTCAGCGGGGGCTTTTCTTCGGGCCGGCGGCGGGTATGCCCGGCTCGCGGCGCCGCGTTCGATGATTCCGACGCTTGCGCAACTGGGGAGTGAAATAGTATTCGTGCCGCAGGATGAAACGCCTTCGGGCAGTATTGCCGCATCGAATGTGGACGCACTGGTCGGCTTATCCGGGGAAGTGGATTTCGTTGTCCTCGGCCCGGGACTGTCACGTGACGGAGAAACACAGGGACTCGCCGTGGAACTGGCCCGTCGAATCGAAAAGCCCCTTCTTGTCGACGGCGACGGCATTACGGCACTGTGCGACGATCTTAACGTCCTGCGAAAAAGAAAGGCGGCGACGGTTCTCACGCCCCATCCCGGTGAAATGGCACGAATAACCGGCAGGTCAGTTCGCGCGATCGAGGAGGACAGGGTGTCCTGCCTCCGGGAAACGGCTGTCGATCTCAATGCCGTTATCGTGCTGAAGGGCGCCCGTTCACTGGTAGGTTACCCGGACGGAAGAATTCGCGTCAACATGAGCGGCAATTCGGGGATGGCGACGGCCGGATCCGGTGATGTCCTGACGGGAATCATCGCGGCCATGTACGGTTTGGGGTTGCCCTTTGACGACGCCGTCGCCAAAGGCGTTTTCATGCACGGTCTCGCGGGAGATATCGCGGCGGAAGAGACAGGGGAAGACGGGATTACAGCCGTCGACATACTGGAATATCTTCCCGAAGCCCTCAGAGAGGAACGTCTGGACATCGGCGGAGACCTTTTTAGACGTTATAGGCCGGAGATCGTCCGCTGATTTCAGTGGGCGCCACCGAGATTGAACGAGTACTGAAGGATCACGTAGACGAGGTAAACCGACAAGAGCCATGCTCCCTGCCAGCGGCGGAAGAAACCGTCACGGTTCATGAAAATGAACAGGCGGAAGGAATAGAGAATAAGAAGCATGGCGGGAAAGTGAAAGTAAAAAAAATTGTCCGGAATCGCCAGGGGTCTCACAGCCGCCGATGCCCCGATGACGAACAGGCAATTGAGAACATCGGCCCCGACGATGTTTCCCACGGTCAGTTCCGGGTGGCCCTTGCGAACCGCGGAAATGGCCGTCATGAGTTCGGGCAGGGAGGTTCCCAGCGCCACCATGGTGGCTGCGATGACGTCGTTCGGAACGCCGATCCTGAAGGCGGTTTCGGTGGCGCAGGGAATAAGAATTCTTGCTCCGGCTATGACAAGAGCAAGACCGCCCACGATCATTACCCACGATTTCAAAAGACTGAAAGATTGTAAATCGCCTGTTTTGCCGGGTGCGACGA
>DSBH01000046.1 GCA_011056825.1 Deltaproteobacteria bacterium
AGTTTATGAGAGCAAACCAGAAACAGGCGACTTTGTATATTACAACAGAGCACAATAAATGCAACTTTTAAAAATTATATGAGAAACGATTCAAGACGGTGTACCGGAAGAGTTAAAAAAAAATAAAGGAATACCCGTCACGGCTGTTGACAATAAATAATTTTTAATATACAGCTTTCCTCGATTACAGACCCGCGTATTACAGGATTTCCGCGGTGTCCACGGTAAAACAAAACATAAGGACAGACAAAGTAAAATGGACGTTCCGAGTAGTAGTTGCCCGGAAATAAAACCAGCCGACGACGTTCCAAGAGCCGTCGAAATTATGCCGGAAGAGCCCCCGTGGCGGATGCCGGTCAGCGGATTGAAACACCAGCCATAGTTTCCTGATCCGCCTGAGCCGTCGCCCGTGGGTGTGACGGCTGAAAGAGGTGGATCATGCCGAATACAATCCTTCTTGAACTAAAAGAGCTTCTTGAGAGCGCCCTCGCCGGAGATGGGGACGCCCGCGACGCCCTGGCGGAACGGCTCGAGTCATACCTTGCAGCCGGCGACGTCGACGCGCTGCGGGATTTCTTCTCATCCGTTCACCCCGCCGATGCTGCGCTGATACTCGAATCATACACACCGGAAAAAGCCTGCAATTTTATTAATATCCTGGATATCGAGTCCCGGGTGCAAATATTCAATTACCTGCCCGCCAGATTCGAAGCCCGCATGGCGTCGACCATGGCCCGCAGTGACCTTGTCACGATTATAAAAGCCATGTCCCACGACGAGCGGGCCGATCTTTTCAACCAGTTTGAACCGGAACAGAGGACCGAAATCCTCCAGGCGCTCGAACAGTCCGAACGTGACGATATCAACAAACTGACGTCCTACCCGGAGGGAACGGCGGGCGCCGTCATGACCTCCGACTATTGCTCGCTGGCGCCGCACCTGACGGCGGGAGAAGCCCTGGCGAAACTGCGCCGGGAAGCACCAAACCGGGAGACCATTTATCAGTCATACGTCACAGACGACGAGCGGAAACTTCTTGGCGTCGTTTCGCTGCGGGAACTCGTTATGGCCTCGCCGGAGGCCCGCCTGATGGATATCATGAGCGACGATCTGATTTTCTGCCATGCCACGGCGAGCGACGAAGAAGTGGCCGAAGTCCTGGCAAAGTACGATCTCATGGCCGTGCCCATTATCAATGGCGACGATAAGCTGGTTGGTATCGTCACTTTTGATGACGTGCACGACATTATCGAGGAAGAAGCGACGGAAGATTTCCACCGCATGGGATCAATCGGCGGATATGGTGAAAAATTGTCCGATACCGGCTACATCGACGCAAGCTCGCGACTGCTCATTCAGAAACGACTCCCCTGGTTGCTCGCCCTGGTGTTCGTCAATCTTCTATCCGGCGCCGGTATCGCCTATTTTGAACCCACCATCCAGGCAGCTGTCGCCTTGGTGTTCTTTCTGCCCCTCCTGATAGCAAGCGGCGGCAACGCCGGCGCCCAATCGGCGACGCTGATGGTGCGCGCGCTCGCCACGGGTGACGTGCAGAGCGGCGACTGGATCCGCCTTCTGGGCAGGGAGGTGGGAATAGCGCTGATCCTCGGCCTCGGAATGGCACTCGCGGTATCGCTTGTGGGGGCGGCTCGGTCTGGACCTGAGGTGGCCCTCGTGGTTGCCGTTACAATGTTGTCCGTGGTGCTGTTCGGCAGCCTCGTGGGGTGTCTGCTCCCCTTTGTCCTGACCAGGTTCAACCTGGACCCCGCCACCGCGAGCGCTCCCCTTATAACATCGATCGCCGACGTGGGCGGCGTTATAATCTATTTCAGCATCGCCACCTGGTACCTGGGAGTCGGCGGGGCATACTGAAGTCCGTCCGGAATCGGCGGCGGACCGACACCCAAAAAATGCTTGCCATTCACCGCCATGGAAGGTAGTTTCACCTTCACCGGCAGGCTTGGCGGACAGGGGCAACAGCCCTTCGGAAAGGTGCTTCAGCGGCTTTACACAAGTTTTAAAAGAAGGAACGAAAGCATGCGAAAGGTATCAATTGACCAGCTAGAACCGGGCATGGTCCTGGAGAGACCAATCCTGCGGGGATCGACCGTATTCCTCGGCAAAGGCGTTGTCCTCGGTGAAACTGCCATATCGCGACTGCGCTCCATGGAGATCGAACATGCTTTCGTCGAAGGTTCGGAGGAACAACCGATTTCCTGCGACGAAGCCATGACGCTTCTGGACGAAAGATTCCGCAACAAGGAAGACGATCCGTTGCTGAAACATATAAAAAACCTCGTTCGTGAACACATCGCGGGCCTCTATGACTGAGCGTATCGATATCAGAAATATGCGGACCAGGACCGAGGCGATCAATGCCCTGCCGACGGTTCCCTCCGCCCTCAAACAAATTTCGGCGATGTTCGAAAAGCCGCGGCTCTCGATCGACGAGCTGAGCGGTTTTATATCCGGTGATCCGGCGCTTACCAGCAAAATTCTCAAGATGGTAAACTCCGCCGCTTACGGTTTCCCCAACAGGATTTCATCCATTTCACACGCCATCATGCTCCTCGGGTTCAACGTGGTCAGGGGACTGCTTCTCGGCGTCTCGGTTTTCGACCTTATGCAGAAAAACATCGCGGGCCTCTGGGAACATTCCGTGGGATGCGCCGTCGCCGCCCGGTGCATTGCTCAAAAGAAAAACCTGCAGGAACCTGAAGAGGTATCCATATGCGGACTGCTTCACGACATAGGCAAGGTTATACTTATCCTTCACTACCCCCGGGAATACGAGACGGTGCTCGCCAAGGCCCGTGACGAGGGAATAAGTCTTTTCGAAGCGGAACAAAGCCGGTTCGAAGCAACTCACGCCGACGTGGGATCATGGCTGGCGCGGAAATGGCGGTTCCCCGTCAATCTCGCCGAAGCTATCGAATATCATCACACTCCTCATCTCTCGCGGCAGGCGAAGCTGGAAACGGCCATCGTTCACGTATCAGACATACTGGTACGCGCCCGTGGAATAGGAATCAACGGAGACATGCTGGTTCCGGATATTCATCCAGAATCGTGGACGCTCCTGCAGCTTACCGATGATGACGTGCGGGATATTCTCGCCGAACTGGAAACCGCCGCCTCAGAAGCGGAGGATCTCTGATGACCGGCACGATCCTGATTCTGTCCGGCGACCCCGCCGCGACATCGGTCATACAACGTGAACTGTCGGGCAAAGGCAGTCTGCTCGTGTTTGACAGGGTTTCTTCGGCTTATGATTGTATCTGCAACGAGATGCCCCTTCTGCTCATTGCCGACATGGCGGCCGAAGAGGACGCGAAGGAACTTGTCACCTTCCTGAAGGACGATCCGCTGTTTTCCGGACTGCCGGTAATCGGCCTGTTCGATGACGCGAAAGGCGTTCCCGAATGGAATGTTCTGCAAGTTGATGATTATATATGGAAAAAAGATCTAAAGCGGGAGCTGCGAACGAGGGTCCAGCTTTGCCTTCTGCGCGCCAGGCGGGTCGTGGAAATGAATCCCCTGACCCGTCTGCCGGGAAACATTTCCATCAACCGACAGATTCAGAACCGGCTCGACGAGAAACAACCCTTTGCCCTCGCCTACGCGGATCTCGATAATTTCAAACCCTATAACGACACCTACGGCTTCAGCCGGGGAGATGACGTACTGAGAATCACGGGACGATTGCTTTTCACCATCACGAAGGACAGACAGAATGAAGGCAGCTTCGTCGGTCACATCGGCGGCGACGACTTTGTGAGCATAGCCGACACACAGGTCATGGAAGATATCTGCCGGGACCTTATTCTGGCCTTCGATCGAATCATCCCCACTTTTTACGATCCCGAAGACCGTGACAGGGGGTTCATTCAGGGACACAACCGCTCCGGGCGGGCCCGGAAATTTCCTCTGCTGGCCATTTCCATAGGGGTCGTCTTCTCGGAAGGTTCTTCCTTTTCCCACTACGGAGAAATCACCGAAATCGCCGCCGAATTGAAAGCTTTCGCCAAGGAACATGAGGGCAGCTGTTACCGGATCAACCAGCGAAATTATTCGGCCGATAAGGCGTGATTTCCCCGTTACGACGCCTTTGGACGGCAGCTCCTCTTTCTTGCCATCACTGTGTCAATGTGATAAATTTTCCGGCAAATATCGGCTAGGAAAGGGCGCTTTCCGATGATCGACACCTTCAAAAGAGAAATCAACTACCTGAGAATATCCGTCACCGACCGCTGCAATCTCCGATG
>DSBH01000014.1 GCA_011056825.1 Deltaproteobacteria bacterium
ACCCGAGCTCCTCGGTGGAGCTTTGAAATGACGTCGATAGCATACGCTGGGCGGCTGCCGTTTCTTCCACGGTCATGGAATAGAAGCCCGGCGCGGCTGAGTCGGATACGGAGACGGAAACCAGGTCTTCCGCCGCACTGTCGCCGTCGGCCGACAATGACGATTGACAGGCGGCAAAATCTTCCGGATCAGTCAGCGCCTCGGCGGCTGTCTTTAGGGACAGCAGCTTCGTGTTGAAAGACTGCCATTCCGAAAGCTGATTTTCGTAACGTGTTTTGTCGTTCTCAATGATAGTGACCCGCTGCCGGTCAATGGCAATGAGCTGGTCCACCATGGACCGCCAGTCGAATCCGCTTGAAAGACCGCTGACAAGATTGGTGCTTGTTGACACGGCAAAAATCTCCTTCAATGGGGAATAAAATTCTCTGTCCGCGTGCGTCCGGTGTTTCCCGCTTTGTATATTCTATCGGCATTATCAGCTTGTTACTGAAGCGTTTGAACGGATTATCTGCAAAAAAGAGACCAGGGTGATAGGCGAGGGGTGATGGGTAAGGCAGGATGTGCAGGGGCGGCTCGTGAACCGCCCGATGTCTGTTTAGTACAATAGAAAAAGGGGAACAGACCGGGATCTGTTCCCCTTTCGGTAAGGGCGGTTTGTGAACCGCCGCTGTTAACGATTCATGATCTAGCCGAGCAGGCTCAGGACGGACTGCGGCGCCATGTTTGCCTGCGCCAGCATGGACGTGCCGGCCTGCATCAGGATCTGGTTCTTCGTGAACTCCGTCATCTCGGCGGCCATGTCCACGTCGCGGATGACCGACTCGGCGGACTGGACGTTTTCAATGACGGTTTCCAGGTTCGCCGACGCGTACTCCAGGCGGTTCATGTAGGCGCCGATGTTGCCCCGCTGTTCGGTCAAACTGCTGATGGCCGAATCAATCGTGTCAAGGGCGTCCTGAGCGTTATCCTGCGTGTTGAGCATGTCGGCCTCCAGGCTGAATGCCGACGCCTGCGCATCGGCCAGGCTGACGGAAAGCCTGTTGTCCTCCTCGTTGAGCGACCCGATCTGGAAGGCCATGGAGCTGCCCGAGGTGCCTGACACGGTGATGGTGAGGCCGTCGAGTTCGTTGGCTCCCCACTCGGATCCGAGATCGAACGAGATTCCCAGGTTGTCAAAGTTCAGGGTTTCGCCCGCCGCGGCCGCCACGGACTGGTTCGTGCCGTCGCTGTGCGTGAGCACGATATTGTCGTCGGAAGTACTGAAGGTGTAAGTGCCTTCCGCGGCGCTGGATTCAACGTCAACCGTGGAGAGACCGAGGTTGTTGAAGGTAAGTGTTTGTCCGTCCACGGTGCCCGTAACAAGGGTGTCTGCCGCAATTTCGATATCCCCACCGTCTTCACCCATGCCGGCGATCGTTAATACATTAGCTGCAATGGTCCCCGTGAAGCTCATACCGCCACTCGTTACGCTAACGGTGGTAGCGGCAGTGGCGGCGATAGTCCATTCGTTGTCATCATCCGCCAGAGCAGCAACGGCATCGTTTATGCCTCCCGAAATGCTGGAAACGCCTACGCTTGACGTTATTCCAAACCAGTAGTCGTCGCTCCCTGCTGTCGTTGTGGCGTCGGCGGCGTGAGAAGCGTCGGCGACTGCTCCCGTCATGGACCCTGCCGCCAGATCGCCCGTCAGCAGTGCCCTGCCCGCGTATTCGGTACTGGTTGCGATCCGGTCGAATTCCTCGACGAGCTCGTTCGCCTCGGCGTTGATCTTTTCAATGTTGTCCGCGGCGTTTCCCGATGCCGCCTGTGTGGCGAGTTCTTTCAGACGTGTCAGGATGTTCCCCATCTGGTCGAGGGAACCTTCAGCCACCTGCAGAAGCGAGTTGGCTTCCGACACGTTCCGGCTGGCGACCTTGAAGCTCGCGATTTCCGCCCGGAATGACTGAGATATTGCCAGACCGGCCGCGTCATCGGCGGCCCTGTTGATACGATAGCCCGAAGAAAGCCGCTCCAGCGACTTGGTCAGTCCCGCGTTGGAAATGTTCAACTGTTTCTGCGCGTTCATTGCCGCGATATTATTCTGAATTCTGAGACCCATGATGTAATCCTCCTTGATGGTGTAATAGTCGGGCTTCCATGCCCTGTGTTCAGTTTGTTTCGTTACGAGACGTGCGCCCCGGTTTTGTCTTTCGCCTTCGCCGTGACGACGTCGACGCCCTCATTGCCTCTGTGCCTCTGTCTGTTTCACCCCCTTTCCTGTTTTAGTGCGCTTTTGAAATACTTATCGACAGGGGTGAAAAAAACTTGAGGGAGAAATGACGGGGTGGGGATAGACCCGTAAATACAGGAGGCTATGGGCGAGAGGCTATGGGTGAGGGGCGATAGGTAATGGGTAAGGGGTGGGGGTGGTTTGTGAACCGCCCGGCATCGGTTTTACTGAAGCTGTCTTCCAGGCGTCCGTGCCTGTTGCCGGAGCCGCTGTTGTATGTCCCGGGAAATGGCCGCCAGGTTTGGTTCGCCGCGGCTGTCCAGTTCATTGCCGATCTTCAGGAACAGGTCGGCCAGGTCGCTCAGGGACTCCAGCGTTTGATTCCGGGGAAGGTCCAGGATGCGCAGAAGGCCGTCGCAGTGAGTTACCGCCTGCTCGATCATGTCATGGAACACAAGAATGTGGGCCAGCTTCAGGCGGGCAGGCAGGTTGTACTCATCGGAGGCGACGATTCCCGCAAGCATCATGAGGGCGCTTCGAACGTCCCCGTGGTTGAGGGCGAAGTCGGCCAAGTCCAAAAGCCAGCGATTCCAGTCACCCGGCGTTTCGGCATAGCTGAAGGCGTCCTCTATGGAGCGTTTGGCCAGCGATTCGTCTTTCCCCAGGACGGCGATCTTAAAGAGCGCCTCCACGGCCCGCGAGTCTTTTAACCCGCCGGAGATGCGTCTAGCCTCTTCAAGGTAATAGCGGGCCAGGTCGAGGTGGCCCGCGGTTGCAAGAGCGAGCCCCGCCCGTCCGCATACCGATTCCGGTTTCGGCGAAATCTCCAGGCTGCGAGAAAACATTTCTTGGGCGTCCTCGATTTTTCCCAGCCTGACCTGCGAAATGCCCATCCAGCCGAGAATTTTCCACTCGTCCATGAAGCTCGCGACATTGACCAGCGACGGTTTGTCCTGTCGGGTGCGGTACAGCTCCAGCGCCCGCTGATACCGCTTTCCCGACTCAATGACGCCCACCCAGTCGGATGTTTCAAAGTGAATCATTGTCCTCGCGGCAAGAGAATCTACCTGATCGCCGAAGCGGGTCTCGCTTTTTACGCAGAGTTCCAGAGCCTCGTCGAAGCGTTTTTCCAGGATCAGCGAGCGCATGGCCGTATAATAGGCCCTCAGGTATGTTATTTCAGTAATTTCTCGTAATTCAACCAGATCAACGGCGATAAGTGCCTCGGCAAGGGCTTCACGGTGTTGCTCAAGAGACTCGTGGGAACAGGCAAGGTACATGTGGGGCAGAGGATTGTCGGGGTCCTCGGCGATCTGCTTTCGAAGAAGCATCGCCGTGCGTTCGAATTTCTTTCTGGCCATATCCGTTCCCTGGTCATAGCCGTAATGCAGTATGGAACCCATCGAAATCCCCGAGCGAGTGCAGCCTGCCAGGTTGTTGTGTACGATTCCTTCGTAGCGGATGGTACTGGTGTTGCGGAATATGCGAAGTGAATCAGCACAGACTTCCTCGGTGCCTCCGGAAGCAAAGTTCCTCACTCTCATCACCAGCGCGTCACAGCCTTTCTGCTCCGCGAGAGCCAGTTCATCCTGGAGAGTCCGCTGTTCTGAGGGAACAAACTCTTCGTCGGCGTCGATGATAAAAATCCACTTTCCCCGGGCGTACGAGATAGACTGGTTGCGGTGCAGGCTGAAATCGTTCTGCCAGGGATGGTGATATACCCTGGCCCCGAAGCTCTCGGCTATTTCCACGGTACGGTCCGTCGATCCCGTATCGACTATCACGAGTTCGTCCACATGATCTTTAATGCTGGCAAGACAGCGGGGCAGCATTTCCTCTTCGTTTTTTACTATCATGCAGGCGGAGAGTTGGAGGGGTTTCTGAGCGTTTCTGTTCTGATGTTTTTTTATGCCACTCTTTTTCTCTTTTGCTTGTACTACCATAAAGATGCCTCCTGAAACATATCC
>DSBH01000305.1 GCA_011056825.1 Deltaproteobacteria bacterium
GATATAAACCAACCCCGGGTTCTCCTCCGAGAGCTGCCGGTAACCGATACCCCAGGAATCCATATCACCGGCCGGAAAGGCTTCGATGACAACCGCCGCCTTCTTGGCGAGTTTCTTGAACGTCTCCCGGTCATCCGAATTGTTCTGAATGTCCAACGTCATGTAGCGCTTGTTCCGACCTTCGAAAATAAAAGGAATTCCCACACCTTTCACGTTTCTTCCGTAGGGGGTCATTTTGCGGCAGGGATCGCCCTCGGGCGGTTCTATTTTTATAACTTCCGCCCCGAACTCGGCGAACAGGCTGCCCGCGATAATCCCCGAAAAATTCCCGTAGCTGACGTCAAGCACCAGGATATCATCGAGAACGTCGGGAGTCCCTTCAGGGTTCGACAATCTTTCCACGACCCCTTTCCAGGCGTGCACATTCGCCTGACCCGAATATCTCGTATAAATCTTTTCTTTACTCTTTTTTTTGAACAAGCTCATTTCGCGACCTCCCTGCCGTAATTGTAAAGGGGATCCTTCTCGAGATCGTAATACACGGGCGGCTTCAAGCCGGGTTTGTCGTCAAAGGTGCCGACGACCTTTTTCGCCTCAAGGGTATCGAGCTCTTCCTCGGAAAGGCCGAGAAACTTCATCAACACATACCTGTTGTGATATCCCAGCGGCCTGGCGATCCACTTTGTCCGCGCGGGCGTTTTGCTCAGCATTGCCGACGGACCCGCCATGGCCAGCTCACCATACATGTCGTCGTTGAACAGAACAACGCTTCCCCGCTCCCTTCGCCAGGGATCTTCGCACACCATTTTGTCGTCCATGACTTCCGCGGCCGCGAATCCCTTTTCATTGGCGAGGCGGATTATATCATCGCAATCCATTGTTTTGATCCAGTCTGTCACGATTGACCGAAGTTCCTCGGCATTCTTCTCCTGCAGCGCGTGGAGGTAGTCGCTGAACCTCTTGTCCTGCAACAGGTCCTTCTTGTCCATGGCCTCGCAGAGACCTTCGAACTGCTTTTCCGTCGCACAGGCGACACCAATGAACCGCGCGTCGCGTGTTTTGAAAATCGACGCGGCCACCATCGCCGGGTCCGTGTGCCCGACCCGGCCCATCGTTTCACCGGTTATGCTGTGATAGGTGAAGTGGGGCAGGGCCCGCATCATGGAATCCGTCTGGGAAAGATCGATGTACTGGCCCTTTCCGGTCTTGTTGCGGTAGTAAAGCGCCATGAGTAATGCCATCGAACCCAGATTGCCCGGGAAGAAATCGCCCAGGTAGTCGGGAAGTTTGAAGTACCGGTCAGTTCCGGGAAATCCGTTCAGGGAGAGCACGCCGCTCGCCGCCTGGGCAAGCAAATCCCACCCGGGGAAATACCGCATGGGCCCGTACTGGCCGTAGGTGGAACAGCTCAGATAGATAATATTGGGATTTATCTTGCTGATGCTCGTGTATCCGACACCCCAGGCTTCCGCTGTTCCCGGCGCGAAATTTTCGAGCACGATATCGGCGTCTTTCGCCAGCCGGTAAACGATATCCTTCGCTTCGGGCAACTTCAGGTCGATCGAAACAAAGTACTTGTTTTGAGTAACGTAGTGCCATATCGGATTCGAATGCTTCCAGTATCGTCCCCAGTACGTCGCGGGACGCCAGAGATCGCCGTAAAATGGAAGTTCGAGCTTGATGACTTCCGCTCCGTAGGTGCCCAGTACACGGGACGCCGTTGGACCGAAAATAACGTGTGTAAAATCGATCACCCTGATGCCCTTGAGAGCTTCCGGTTTATCTTTGACTCGGGAAGGATCGAACAATTCCGAGGTATACGAAAAAAAATCTTTCATGTGTTAGCCTCCCAGGTATGCCTTTTTCACTATGTCGCTCTTCATGAGCTCTTCAGATTTTCCCTCAAGAACAACCTTGCCGTCCTGGATAATGTATCCCCGGTCGGCCAGCTGCAATGCCCTGAGAGCATTCTGCTCGGGAAGCAGAATGGTAATGCCCTGATCCCGGAGCTTGGCCAGTGATTCAAAAACGGCGTCAACAATGACCGGCGCGAGACCAACAGACGGTTCATCAACCATGATGAACTTGGGCTTCGTCATCAATCCCCGTGCGATGGTCAACATCTGCTGCTCACCGCCGCTGAGGAGCCGTGATTCCTGGTTCTGACGCTCCTTGAGTTTCGGGAAAATGGACATGACCCATTCCATATGGTCTTTTCGGTTGCTCCAGGAATCACCGGGATACGCTCCTATGAGAAGATTCTCTTTGACACTGAGATAGGGAAACACCCGATGTCCTTCGGGAATATGAATAACGCCCTCTTCCACTGTCTTGTGAGTAGGCCATCCCGTGATGTCCTTCCCCTGAAATATGACCGTTCCCGACGTGGGTTTTATAACACCCTGAATCGTGTTTAAAATAGTGCTTTTCCCGGCTCCGTTCGATCCCAGCAGGGTTACGATCTCGTCGGGGTTAATAGTAAAACTGACATTGTGCAGTACGGCGATGAGTCCGTAGGATGCGCAGAGATTTTTTACCTCAAGCATATTGTTTCCACCCTTTCCCTAAGTAAGCCTCGATGACCGTGTCATTGTTGACAACCTCTTCGGGGGTCCCCTCGGCGAGTTTCTGGCCATAGTGAATCGCGATGATCCGGTCAGCCGCCTCGATCAGAACCGCCATGACATGTTCAATCCAGAAAACAGTCAAGGCAAACTGTTCCTTAGCCCGGACCACCATATCGACGGCCCTCGTGGCCTCCCCCGGATTGAGTCCCGCCATAACCTCGTCCAGGAAGAGCAGTTTCGGTGTCGTTGCCAGGGCCCTGGCCAGTTCGAGCATGCGGAGCTCATAGAAGGTCAGGTCACGGGCCAGAATGTTCCGCTTGCTAAAAAGCCCGACGAACTCAAGATAATGTGTCGCTTCGCCGCCGGCGTCTTCAAAACTCTGGTTGAGCCTTTGCTTGCCCGCGATGACAGCCGCCGTTACGCTCATAAACGCCGACATCTCCGGAAAGGGCCGCGGTATCTGGTAGGTTCTCGCTATACCCAGATGGGCCCGTTCATGCGCTTTTTTATTGGTGATGTCGGTGCCGTCAAAGATTATACGGCCTTCGTCCGCGGGAAGATACCCGCTCATAAGATTCACCACCGTCGATTTACCGGCGCCGTTCGGCCCTATGAATCCCAGCGTTTCACCGGTCTGTATGGAAAAACTTAACCCGTCGACGGCGGTCAGTCCGCCGAACCGCTTGGTAAGATTCTGAACTGTTAATATCTCGGACATGTTCCTACCTCCTCACGTGAGTCTGAGCCATGTATTCCCGATAGCGCCGTCTGCGATACAGACCGAAGAGCCCCTCGCCCCGCGGCAGCGTGAAGAGGAGAACCAGAAGAATGATCGGGAAGAGCACCGCTGAAAATTCTCCCATGGTCCTGATGAGAATCATTTCCAGGAACGAAACAAAATAACCGCCTACAACGCAGCCGAACACCTGGGCGCGACCGCCGATCAGGAAGACCAGGAGCACCTTCAGCATGAAGGTGAGAGGCAGGTAGGTAATACCGGCAAAGGTTCCGTAGTAATGGGCGATGAACCAGCCGACGATGCCGATCATGCCGGCGGAACCGACAAAGGTTAGTATCTTGATTTTGTTGATGTTCACACCGATACCGCGGGCGACGTCCTCGTCATCGTTGATGGATGCCATGATAAGGCCGTACCGGGACTTGAGTATCTTGTTGGCGATCACCAGGAATATCAGCATAAGGATGGCCGAAAAATAGGCGGCAGCCATGAAGTTGATACTCGAACTTTCGAATCTGAAAAGGTGCTCTATTCCGAAGAGTCCCACGTCGCCCTTGAATATTCCCGAGTAAATCATGGTGACCTCGAGAAACACCAGGGGCAGGAGCAGCGACAGAAGCACGTAATAGAGACCGCGGGCCATAATGACCAGCGGGCTGAAAATAACGGCCACGAAGACCGTCATGATAATAGCGAAAGGCAGGGTCAAAAGCGGGTTCATTCCCAGGTGAATGCTGAGAAGGGCAGCCGTATACCCGCCGACGCCGAGGTAAAAGTTGGGACCGAAATTGATTCTACCCGTACCTACCGTCATCAACGCCAGGGGAATGGCGATGCAGGTGTAGATATTAGCC
>DSBH01000218.1 GCA_011056825.1 Deltaproteobacteria bacterium
GCTCCTTCCACGACGCCCGAGGCCAGTCCCGTGTATGTTTCACCGCCGGGCATGTAAACGGCGGCCCCGCCGATGGTGGTGAGATATTTCGCGAGCGTGCCGGTGGTCCGTATTTTCAGCCCTTTGAAATCTTCGATAGTTCTGGTAGGCTTCTTCGTCACGATCTGTGTTCCATAGACGCGATCCGTCGCGTAATAAATGCCATGCTTGGCGCAGGCTTCCCGCATCATGTCTTCGAAACCCATCCACTTGTAATAGTAGGCGATTTCCCATGTATTGGCGAAATTGAAAGGAAGGCCTGCCGCGATCTGGGCAAGCGGTACCTGCGAACCATAGTATTGAGGTGGCGAAACGGCCGCTTCGATCATTCCCCGTTTCACGGCGTTGAACATTTCTTTTGATGGAAGCAGCTGTCCCTCATTGTACAGTTCAAAAATAAGGCGACCATCAGTCCGCTTTTCTATTTCATTTTTCATCCAGACGGCACTCGGAACGAAAGACGCGCTTGACAGAGGCCAGTGGGTCTGGATTCGCCACGTAGTGGGTTTTTCGCCGACGGCGAAGGAAACGGTCTGTGCAGTTGCGGCAAAAACAAAGCAGACCGCGACCAAGGTAACTGAAAACATCCACAACTTTTTCACGATAGTACTTCTCATTCTGTAAACCCCCTTTGTGTATTGTTGGCGTCCTGCGACGCTTTGAATGAAAAATTCTGTTGTCGTGTCGTATCGTCCGGTATCAGTGTCTGTCGAGATGATCGGGTTGTAATCTGAGTACATGAGTTCTCGGGCCTCCGAAAATCACGGACATCGGTATTTTTTCTTGAGCGTTGCGTGTTTTGATAAGGCTGATTTGAAACGATAAAAAAATAACGAAAGGTAGGAAAAATTCCGGGAGGGAAATTTTCTCTGGCGCGTTTTTTTCGCGTTCGCGCGTATGCCTGGAGGAGGAAGTTCATCGAATTCGGATCCGTCGGGAATAAGCCTTTCGATCTGTCATCACTGTAAAAAACGAAGGGAAGATACTTCGCGTGAAGTGCTGACACTTTCGGAAACTTCGTTCAGAACCCTGTCTGACCCAATGTTCTGTAGTATGTTCTAACGGTAAAAAGCTTCAGTTATAAAACGCTCCGCTGACTTATTTGCTTCCGCCGGCATGTATTTTCAGCAGTTCATGGTACCGGCCAAGCGAGAGTACAATGTCACGATCAGCCAGTTTTGCACAATAGTAATAAAATGCCGGGGTAATAAGGGGTAAAATCCCATGTCCGCAACAACACTATTTTCTTGACGGACTGAAAAACTGAAGCTAGTATGCGATCGGTGTTTTTCGGTATCGGTCAGTGAATCAACGCTTCCCGCCGAGAGCACGCAGTTCGGGCCCTAGCTGTTTCAGGGGTTTTTGACGCAAAAAAAGAAGAATTATTGTGAGGAGGATGTGAAATGAGTAGTGAAGTTAAAGCCCCCATGCCGGGAAACATATTGGAAATTCTCGTAAAAACAGGTGATCAGGTAAAGGCTGATGACGAATTGCTGATTCTGGAAGCGATGAAGATGGAAAATCCCATCTATGCGCCCGAGGATGGTACGGTCGGTGAAATCAAGGTGAAAGTGAAGGACGCGGTCGAGTCCGACCAGGTACTCATGATATTGGAGTAACCGGGCATTTCAATACCGTTGCTGCATGGCCGCCGTTCCGTCAGGGACGGCGGTTTTTTTTGCGCGCCGGCACGGGGAAGAGGTTAAGCATTCAATGTCATCGGCACTGGCGAGGTCTCGTCGTTATCATGTATAATTTCATCGTCTTTTTGTTCGTATAGCCCGGGGCCTGCCTGTTTGTCGATCATAGTGATTCCCCATGTCGCGTGTTGCGGGAATTCCGTCGCAGGTCCGGGTAAACGAGTACAGGTGGAGATCTGTAACGACGGTGTGACGGGCGAAGTCTTCCGCGGTTCCGGACAATCGAAGGACGAACTTTTAATAGAATTATCAGGAAGATAAACGGGGTGTACCAAGACCGGCACACCCCGTTCAAGAAGATTCACTTTGCTGAAGAGGACCGTTTTTCGGTTACTCGTCCTTCCCCGGTCTGTCAAGACCCTTCACTCTCTGGGACCGGATGATCCGGGGCAGGAGCATGTGGTGCTTGGGGCAGATGGAACGAGGGTTCTGGTACACGCCGTTGGCGAAGGCCACCAGGTAGGTTCGCATCGCTTCGAACCGCACCACTTCGTCGACGAATCCTTCCCTGGCGCAGAAGATCGGTTGCGATGTTTCCTGGTAGTGTCGGACCATTTCATTCATTTTGTCAATGACCGGCCCCAGGGGGCGCCCGGCGTCTTTCTCTTTCACCAGGCGCCGCGAGTAGCTCGCCGCGGCCGCTGTTTCGCCGTGCATGACGGCGATTTCGGTCGCCGCCGTTCCCAGCGTGAAAGCGTTGTTGTTGTTGGCCGTCGGACCGCCCATTACGTAGTGCGCTGCGGCGGTTCCCTTGCGGAGCACCACCAGCATCATGGGAATATCGGTTTGTTCGATGGAATAGATAAGAGACTGGCCGAGTCCCAGCAGCTCGGCCTTTTCAGCCGTGTCGCCCACATCAATGCCCGACGTGTCCTGGAACCAGATGAGAGGAACACGGTCGCGGCCGCAAAGGGTGACAAACTCGTTCATCTTGATAAGGCCCTGCCGATAGAGCTTGCCGCCCACGCCGATGTATTCATTGGTGTATTCCGGGTAATCGGGGAGCAGTCCCTGCCTGTTTCCGATGACGCCCAGAAGGTACCCGTCGAGCTTGACCAAACCCGTGTAGACCTCGGGACCGTATCCCGGCCTGAATTCCAGGTGTTCCGAGTTGTCGATCAGACGGGCCAGCATGTTGTCGAAATCATACGCCGCCTTCTGGTTCATCGGTACGATCGAGGCGATCTCGCCGGGGTCGAATTTCGGCTGCGCCGGTTCGGCCACCCTGAAGAAGCGGGGATTGTAGGCGGGCATATCTGCCATGTATTCCTTGATAGCGTCAAGTACCTGTTGTTCTTCTTCGAATACGGCGGTGAAGAAGCCCGTGTGGTCGTAGTGGACTTTAACGCTTCCCGGCGGTTCCGCCTTGAAATGGCGCGTTGCTTCAATCAGGGCCTCGGCGCCTTCTTCGTCGAAGTAGCCCTTGGGACTCATGCCGCCGACGATGCCGCCTCCCCCCACGGCTATATTGGCGTCCTTGTGTGCGAAGAGAATAGTGGGACTGATGCCCTGGTAGCCGCCCCCGGCGGGATTCGTTCCGTAAATGCCGGCGATGACGGGAATTCCCATCTGCTCAAGCTCGGCATGGCGGAAGAAGCATGTTCCCTGTCCCCGGCGGTTGGCGTATACCTTTTCCTGCTCCGGCAGCTTGACGCCGGAACAGTTGACGAGCCATACCAAAGGAAGATTCATGATTTTGGCGATATCCGTCACCCGGAGGTTGTTCTCCGCCTGCCCGGCGATCCACGCCCCGGCGATCCATTTGTTGTTGAAGCCGATGAGAACACACCACTTGCCGGCGATCCTGGCAAGGCCGTCAACAACCCCGGTGCTCCCCGATTCTTCACGGTCGGGGTCGAAGATAGTGTGAAGCGGGCAGAACGTTCCGGGATCGACCAGGTATTCGATACGTTCCCAGACGGTCAGTTGTCCCCGCTTGTGCAGCTTTTCGTCCGGCACTCCGACGTTTCTGATGCGATCGGTCTCGGCGTCGACGAGGGCCATCATTTCTTCGATGCGGGTCCGGTTTTCTTTCATCCGTTCGAGTTGCGCGGGCCTCAGGGGCTTGCCCAGGTCGTCCATTTTTTCGAAGTATGGTTTCATAAAATTATCCTCCTTGCCGGTTGCCGGGAGCATATTTCCGCACGCGGCAATCTCTGTTCTGTACCTACATGCATGGCGCGCAGGGGCGGCTATATCCGGTATTCTTCAACATGTCGGACGAAACGCGTTGCCCCCGCGGATCCTGCGGGTTTTCTATCCCAGTATACCGATAAAGACCCCTCCGGCGATGGCGGCGCCGATGGCGCCCGCGACATTCGGTCCCATGGCGTGCATGAGCAGGTAATTCTGCCGGTTCTCCTTCTGGCCCATGACCTGGACA
>DSBH01000040.1 GCA_011056825.1 Deltaproteobacteria bacterium
CAGTCATAGCAGTAAAAACGCTTTCGGTGCGGATTATCGGCCAGCAGTAGACTCCAAAATCCTGAAAAAATTTGCCCCGAAGGGGGAACACTGGGGAATAGGCGATTATTCAAAGCTCTCACGGCATATATCGCCGTTTGAAGGCCTGTGCTGTTTTCTTTTTGACGATTTACTCGTTTCAAAACCACTGATCATCTTTACAAAAAATGCAGACCCCGAGTTTCCCGGTCTGAATAATTTTTCGATGTTCACCTGTGGTTTTCAGCGATCTGTTCATTTATGCACATGGTAAAGAACAGACGTTACTTCATCTCTGCCATGGCGTTCTGGAGTTTCTGATGGGCTGCCTGTACATCAGCATCCATCATGTACTTCATCATATTCGCGAAACCCGCAGTCATTTTCTGCTGTAAGGCTTCCGCCTTCTTATCAAGAGCCCGCAATTCGTCAGGCACCTCTTCGGATTCGTTCAATTCCGGGTATTTATTCCTCAAATCTTTGATCTTCGGTGCAAGAGTTTTCACCTTTTCCGCATAACGGTTTATAACCGCCGCCATCTCTTTGGCCGACGAAGCCTCATCCATTCCTGCAACATATTCTTCCATAGCATCGATGAAATCGCTGTTCACCTCTACCATATCGTCATATTTTCCACCGCAACCTATCAGTATAAAAATAAAAACCCCTACCCATAACAACCTCGTAATCTTCATTAAGTTCATCTGTTTCTCCTGTCTTTGATTTTCACGTATTTTCTCCGTTACCTGCCGCCCGGCACAAACTTTTCCCAGGAACAGAAAATGATTTCCTCCATCGAGTGCAGATTCAAGCCCAAATTTACTCTTAATGGCCATAACAATCAATGCGATATTCCACCAATTATCGCATGAAAGTGTGCACTATGTTATAGTTATTAGTTTCATGTTGTCAGAAAGTTATTTCCGCGGGAGGAATGCGGAATTGTTCAGGTCTCGGGTATTCCGAGGAACACGTGGTCGGATTCCTGACGGAGATAGTGCTTTCCCCGCCGATACAGATTGAGTGATTCGAGGTAAACACGTCACTACAAATCGGCGGGCGCGGAACCTCGCCACCCGCCTTTTTTGTTCGCATCAGCTCTTTGTTATCCCGTAAGTTGAACAGAGCCTCCTGTCACTCTGCACCCGGCGCCCGGACGGCGCCTCCGCCTATTGTCCCCGCATCATGGCCTCAATGTCACCGTTGACGTCGCCGATGGGCTTTATATCGAATTTCTCCACCAGCACTTTCGCCACGTTGGGAGACAAAAACGCCGGCAGGGTCGGGCCAAGGCGGATGCCCTTCACGCCCAGGTACAGGAGCGCGAGCAGGACCGCCACGGCCTTCTGCTCATACCAGGCGATGTCGTAGGATATGGGCAGTTCATTGATGTCGTCGAGCCCGAAAACCTCTTTAAGTTTCAGGGCGATGACGGCCAGCGAGTACGAATCGTTGCACTGCCCGGCATCCAGCACCCGCGGAATACCGTCGATGTCGCCGAGATCGAGCTTGTTATAACGGTATTTCGCGCAGCCCGCCGTCAGGATCACCGTGTCGTTCGGAAGATTTTCCGCCACCTCGGTGTAATAACTCCTGCCTTTCTGGCGACCGTCGCAACCGGCCATGACGACAAAACGTTTGATGGCCCCTGATTTCACGGCGTCGACGATCTTGTCGGCCAGCGCCAGCACCTGGTTATGGGCAAAGCCACCTACTATCACGCCCGTTTCTACCTCTTCCGGCGGCGCGCATGTTTTGGCCAGTTCCACGACCGGGGAAAAATCCTTCGCTCCCCCGACCGGCCTGTCGGCGATGTGCTTCGCTCCGGGGTAATTCACCACGCCGGTGGTAAACAGCCTGTCGAGGTAAGTGTTTTCTTTCCTCAGCGGCACCAGGCAGTTGGTCGTGAGAATAACAGGTCCGTTGAACGACTCGAATTCCCTGTTCTGGTGCCACCAGGATCCCCCGTAATTTCCCACGAAGTGTGAATATTTCTTGAATGCCGGGTAGTAGTTCGCGGGCAACATTTCACCGTGGGTGTATACATCCACGCCCGTTCCTTCAGTCTGTTTCAGCAGTTCCTCCAT
Source organism: Deltaproteobacteria bacterium (assembly GCA_011056825.1). Lineage (GTDB taxonomy): Bacteria > Desulfobacterota > Syntrophia > Syntrophales > UBA2210 > MLS-D. Next base: position 2,106 of record DSBH01000040.1, read on the forward strand.
GTCCTTCATGTCGTGGCCAGAAATCAGGATACCCGGGTTGTTCCCGACGCCGATGTTGACTTCCGTGATCTCGGGGTTGCCATAGGCACCGGTGTTCGCCTCGTCAAGAAGGGCCATGGTGTTAACGGCGGTCTCCCCCGCCTTCATTACCAAGGCGATCATCTCGTCCGTCGGCAGGTCCCTGGTGGTTGAGGCAAGTGCCTCCATGATAAATGTATAAATATCGTCCCTTTCGCTTCCGAGGATCGCCGCGTGATCAGCGTACGCGGCGACTCCCTTGCATCCAATAATAAGAAGCTCCCTGAGAGATCGTACATCCTCGTTGTGAGACGATGTAACACGGACCTCGTCCGATGCCGCCTTGGCAAGAATTTCCGCTTTGCTTTGCGGCGTCCAGACAACACAATCAGGCACCGCGCCGGACGGGGTCGCGATCTTCTTTCCGACGGCTTCCCGCACTGTGAGGCCTTCTTGTATCATGTCGATAATCGCGTCATCGTCCCAGGCCACGTTCGTGATCGTGGCAAAAAGGGCCTCACACACGAAACGGGCTGCGTCCCTGTCCACCACATCTTTCTCCGCGAGCATGTCACCATAGACCGAAATGCCTTTGCAGACATAGATGAGAAGATCCTGAAGATCTGCCGTTTCTTCCGGCTTTCCGCACACACCCCTGGTCGTGCAGGCCGTATTTTTGAGGGTTTCCTGACATTGAAAACAAAACATACCTGTTTCTCCTTCTCCGGTTATGGTGACTGTTTATATTGCCCCGTTATTTTCCCCGATGGAATCCCTCCATTACAGGAGGCCGAGTTCCCTGTGTCCGGCCGCTATGGCATCCGCTAGCCCGTCCAGGGCCGCGTAGTCCGTCTCCTTCGGCAGACCCTTGCACAGCACGGGGTCAAGAACTTCGACTTTCAGATTGGGGATCATGCCCGCGAGCGTTTCCACGGTCTTTCCTCCCCACCCGTACGACCCGATAATGGAGAGATACTTCGTTTTCGGTCTCAGCGCGTTCGCCAGGAATGTCGCGTACGCGGCCAGGGGATGGGGGCCGGCGAGCACGGTCGGAACGCCGACGACGATGGTCGCCGCGTCCACCAGCGCCATGGCCAGTTTTCCGATGTCGGCAACGGCCAGGTTGTACAGCTCGACGCGGATGCCGCGCTCAACGAGACCCGACGTCAGGTAGTCCACCATCAGTCTCGTGCTGCCGTGCATGGACACGAAGGGCATTACGACCACATTGTGAGACTGGTCAGATATCCAGTCCCTGTAAGCGTCGACGATCCAGTCCGGCCGGTCGTAGATTTGACCATGACTCGGAGCGATCATCTGAATGTCGTACTTTTCAAGTTTTTCAATATTTTTCCTGATGACGCCGCGGAACGGCATCATGATCTCCGCGAAATAGCGCTTCGCGGCTTCGTACACCCTTCCTTCGTCAACAACGAAAAGATCCGACGTTGCTATGTGAGAGCCGAAAAAATCGCAACTGAACAGTATCTTGTCCTCGTTGAGGTAGGTGACCATGGTCTCCGGCCAGTGCACCCAGGGGGTGTGAATGAACGTGAGTGTCCTGTCGCCGAGGGACAGGGTTTCACCGTCTTCCACGACCATGAACTTCTCTTCCGGAATGGTGAGCGAATCCACGAGCAGCCCCTTCGCCTTCGATGTTACAACCACTTTCGCGTCCGGAAAACGTTCGAGCACGACGGGAATGGCGCCGGAGTGGTCCTGTTCGGCGTGATGGGAAACAATGAAATCGAGACTGTTCACTTTCTCCAGTTGCTCCATGAGCGTGTCGGCCATGGGAGGATCGACCGTGTCAAGCAGGGCGGTTTTCTCGCTTCCCTCGATCAGGTACGCGTTGTACGACGTGCCGTCGGGTAGCGGAATCAGCGAGTCGAAAAGGCGCCGGTCCCAGTCCACCGCGCCCAGCCATGAAACGCCTTGTGTGATGGTGCGTGTTTTCATGTCTTCCTCCTTTTTGCAGCATGTGAAGGTTATTAC
>DSBH01000224.1 GCA_011056825.1 Deltaproteobacteria bacterium
GATCTTTTGTTCCCAATGTGCTGTACGAGCCGCTGAAGAAAATAAAGATAGGATTCCCGAAGGCGTTTCCCCAGGGACATAAATTTTTAAGTAAATTCAGAATATTCGTGTTCAGGGAAGAGAAGGGCATGCGCACGGTGTCGTGCGTCTGCACTCACCTGGGTTGCAATGTCCAGATTACTGAATTCAGCCAGCCGAGAAAAATCAAACACGGCGACACGGAAGTCGAGGAAACATTTGAGTTTGTCTGCCCGTGCCACGGGTCAAAATTCCGGGCCGACGGCACCAACTATGTCGGACCGGCCCCGACGCCGCTTCCCCATTACAAGATGGAAATCGCGCCCGACGACGGTCAACTGGTCGTAGACAAGGGAGCGGAAGTCGGTAAGAACGAACGACTGAAAGTCAAGGCATGACCGGCTGAATTCGTTCCATCTGGACATTATTGAACGTTACGCGCAGAGGATCACGAGACAACATGAAGAGCGGAACATCGAAACGACTGTTGTGGTCATGGACGCCGGAAAGCCTGAGAGAGGCAGACGATGCGATCGTAAAAAACCTTTGGTTGCATTGGTTTCCCGGTACGGTCACGCGAAGGAGCATTTCGTTCACCTATTCTTTCTGGCTGGGGACGATCAGCGCGGTACTGTTCGCCATTTTGACGATTACCGGAATCGTGCTCATGTTCCATTACACGCCCTCTATGGAGAGAGCCTACACGAGCATGAAGGATATAAATTACGCCATTTCGTATGGCTGGTTTTTCCGGAGCATGCATCGTGTAGCCGCCCAACTGATGGTTGTGACCGTATTGCTTCACATGATGCGTGTATTTTATACACGGGCGTACAAGAGAAGTCCCGGAAATCTCGGTAACCGCCCGTTCAACTGGATAATCGGTATTTTTCTCCTGATTCTCACACTGGCGCTGTCCTATACCGGCTATCTTCTGCCGATGGATCAACTGGCGTACTGGGCCATGATGATCGGTACGAGCGTGGCGGGGTCGGTACCGGTTATCGGCGGATACGTGCAAACGGTTCTTACCGGTGGAACCGAGATCGGCCAGAACGCCCTTCTGCGTTTTTACGTCCTTCATTGTGTCGTTCTCCCCTTTGCCACAGTGGTTTTTGTCGCCTACCACATGTGGAGAATCCGGAAAGATGGCGGCCTGGCCTGCATGGACCAGATAGTGCTGCGAAAGAAAAAAGACACTGCCTCGCCGGCATCCACCAAGACATATTCGCTGTTGGGAATTGCCCGGGGTGTCGATGTTAGCGTGAAAACGTCGTCACACCTCGAGGAGGAAGATCTGATCAAGAGCACGCCGAACGTCATGAGGCGGGTGTGGCTGGTTACGTTGCTGACGCTTATAGTAACTATCGCGTTGTCAATTTACTTCAAGTTCCCGCTGGAGGCGCCCGCGGACCCGGCAATGGCGCCGAATCCCGCCAAGGCCCCGTGGTACTTCCTCTGGCTTCAGGAACTGATCGCGGACACCACCTTCACGCTGTTCGGCATAACCTTCAACGGCGCGTTTCTCGGCGGCGTAGTCATACCTTCCATAGTTTTAATCTGGTTGGCTGCCGTACCCTACCTTGACAGGGGATCGACGCGAAGCAACGGAATATGGTTCCCTCGTGAAAGATTGAGGCAAAATTTGATTTTCACGCTGGTTGTCCTGGTGATTCTCGCGCTCATATTTATAGGCGCGTTCTGCCGTGGACCGGACTGGATCTTCTACTGGCCGTGGGAGCAGTGGCCCGTGGCGCCGATTAAATTTTAATGCCGTGGAGTACTCGATGCATGTTTAAAATATTGAGAAAACAGAAGAAACAGGAAGATCCGGGAGCCTGGCGTGGACGCCTTGCGCTGAGAGACGTTGTAGTGGTCAGCCTGTTCAGTTTCCTTTTGCTGGCGGCGGTGGGTGCGGCGGTCTACAAAGAGTACAACGAAGAATGGCGCAGGATTCAAGGGGAATTCAAGGGCCTTGTAGCCGAGAAATTCTGCCCTGAATTGGCCGAAAGCGTCGAAACTGGCGTGCAGCAGATATGGGTGCCGGAACTCCATCGCACCGACCGGTGCATAACGTGTCACCTTGGTCTCGAGTGGGAAGGCCTGGAAGAAGAAAAGCATCCGTTCGCCACCCATCCGGAATCCGAACTGATACAGGATCATCCCTTTACGGAGTTCGGATGCACAATCTGCCACGGAGGCCAGGGGCTTTCGACAGACCTGTACGGGGCTCACGGCCTGGTCGACCAGCGTGAGTGGGACGATACGCTCAAGGACGCATACCTGGCGGCTGATTATCTCATCGACGATAGTTCAGCCCTCATTCAGATGAACTGCAACATCTGCCACCGCTATGAACGAGATACCGAGGGGATGGAATTTCTCAATATGGGAAAGGAAGCGGTGGCAAAAAACGGTTGCCGAGCCTGCCATATTATCAACGGCAGGGGGGGCGTCATCGGGCCGGATCTGACCTACGAAGGCGACAAGCACCCGGCGGAGTTTGGATTCGATCATGTTGCGGGATACCACTCGGTTTTCAACTGGCACATGGAACACCTGAAAAATGCCAAATCGGTGGTACCCTCTTCCATCATGCCCGAGTTCAGGTTCACCTCTGACGAAGTGCAGAGCGTCGCCCTCTTGATGATGAGCTGGCGCGAGATGGACATACCGGTGGACTACCTGCCCGGAAGGGGCGGATTCAAAGAAGAAGTAAGCCCGGAGGAACTGGAACGGGAAGAAAAAATGATGAGCGGCCCGGGCGCACTGTTTGTCGAGAAGGGATGCTTCGCCTGCCATTCGATCTCCGTGTTCCATGTCTTTTCACCGACAGACCTGGGGCCGGATCTTTCCAACGCGGTGGAGGATGTGCCGATTCGTTTCACGGGGCGCACCCTTGAAGAGTTCCTCAAGGAACCCACGGGAACGATGGATTTCATTCTGAAAACCGCGCAATATCAATTCGAGGATGAAAAGGAGGCGAATGAATTTATCGAGAAATTGAAAGAAGCCCATGAAATGGTGGAAGAGTTTGAGAGGAGGGGGGAGCCGCTTCCCTCGAAGGAGTAAACTGAAGAAGACACAGATGAACATCATGTTACCCAAACAGAACATCAGGAGGAGGAAAGCCATGCAGAAATGGGGAAAGGGATGTACAGCTCTTATGACGTTCCTTTTGGCTGTCATCGTAACGTTTGTTTTTACGTTTCCCGAAACGGCCGATTCACAGCTCAGAAGGGACAGGATCAAAAAATCCACGGTAAGCAAGAGTACCGTAACGCAGGATGCTCTCAAGACCTATGTGGCGCCCGGTGACTTCGACAAGTATTACGCGTTCCTGTCGGGTGGACACAGCGGCCAGGTCTACGTTTACGGTATTCCCTCATGTCGCCATATCAGGACGATTCCTGTTTTCACGCCTTACCCGGCGACCGGCTGGGGGTTTGAAAAGTACAGCAAGCAGATCATGGGAGATCGCTTGACCTGGGGCGACGTTCACCATCCGGCGCTCAGCGAGACCAACGGAGATTACGACGGTCGGTGGCTGTTCGTGAATGACAATGCCCACAACCGTGTCGCGCGCATCCACCTTGACGATTTCAAGACGCACCAGATCCTGGGACCGGTCCCGAACGTCATGGGGAACCACGCGTCGAGCTACATAACGGCCAACACGGAATACATCCTCATGGCGACGCGGTTCTCCGTGCCGATCCCCAAGGGAACCTACGCGCCGGTAAATGAGTACGGCCAGAAATACAGCGGCGTTTTGACCTTCATTCACGTCGATCAGAAGACCGGCGAGATGTCCTATGAAAAAGGCTTCCAGATAAAGATGCCGCCCTGGAACTATGACCTGGGCGACGGCGGTAAACTGGGAAGTCACGACTGGGCGTTCTTCACCTGCTACAATTCCGAAGGGGAATACATCGAAGGGAAGCCGCTGGAAGTCACCGCATCACAGCGCGACAAGGACTATATCATCGCCGTGAACTGGAAGAAGGCGGAAAAAGCCGTCGCCGACGGCAATTTTGAGATGATCGACGGTGTGCGGGTGCTGGACGGCACGAAGGCTGACGGAATTGTTTACGCC
>DSBH01000147.1 GCA_011056825.1 Deltaproteobacteria bacterium
CATTGAATGAACAGGGCGTTTTCTTTTTTGACAGGGCCCTTCCTGAATCGGGCCTCGAGCTCAATCTGGCTGACGATCTCTTGTATCTCACCGTAGCGATAGTATCCTTTCGGAGGGAAACCCCGCCCTCCAGTGGCGATGATGACGGCTCCGGCGTTCACCTGCAGCTCTTCTCCGTCGGTAGTAAAACGTACCGTGAAATTTCCGGCGTATCCACGAGCCGACATTATTTTCGCCCTGGGATGGAACGTGATATGCGGGTCGGAAACGGCCATGTCGCGGAAGGCCGCGATTTTCTCCGACGGATCGGCATTATCGGGATAGCTTCGGGATACCAGTCCCAGCATTCCTCCCGGCTGCGCGCCCCGTTCCAGCACTCTCACGTCGATGCCGCAGCGGGCCAGAGCCGTCGCCGCCGCCATACCGGCGGGACCGGCGCCGACAACAAGCACTTCACGGGCAATTTTCACCGTAACGTCCTCGGAAGGCTCTTTGTGTTCGAGTGCGGTCAGGCCCATGTTAAGCAGGTCCAGCGCCTTTTCCGTCGCCGCGGCCGCGTTGTTTGCGTGTATCCAGGCGCAGCCTTCCCTGAGATCGACCAGCTGCCTTCGAAACGGCGGCACGCCGAGGCGGTCTAGGTCCCTCATCAGTTGATCTCCCCGTCCCAGGGGTGAACAGGCGGCTACGAGCACCCTTCCGTCATCCCCGTCTTTCACGGACGCGGCGATTTCCTCCGCGCCGCCGCTCCCGCAGAGCCCACGCGCCACCATCACGGCGGCCACTCGCGGATCGTCGGACAGGTGCGAACGAAGGCGATTATAATCGACGACGCGGTTGATTTCATCGAAACAGGTGCAGAGGAAAACGGTGATGTTTTTCATGATGACGGCCCGTCCTTCCTCCCCGCGAGATTGACCGCCGACGACGAAGCCCGCAGCACCGATTCGGCGATATCGGCAGGTTCACGGCTGAAACCGCAGGCGAAAGGCGCCGTTCCGTCACGTCCCGCGCTGACGAATCCCCCGGAATCGAGTTCCACCGGCGGACCCGCCTCGCGACCAGACGTCAGATCGGACGGCGCGAGGTTGCCGTTGAGAACGACCAGGTCAAACCGGGCAATTTCCGCGGTCTGCGTTTCCGTGTTTTCGTATTTCAGCGCCAGCGCGTCGCCGCCGGGCAGCGGCCTGATCATTCCCGGCCTTCCCCTCACGAGATCGACTCCCGTGGTCATCCGCAGGCTTCGCAACCCGTAGTCGAAGTAATCACGCCCCACCGTTCTGAGATCGGTATAAAAAATGGTGCACCCCACTTCCGGCGCGCGTCGCTTGATCCATTGGGCCTGTTTGAGGGCGTGCATGCAGCAGACACCGGAGCAGTAAGGAAGCAGTCTCCTGTCGCGGGCGCCCGCGCACTGGATGAAGGCGATATTTCCGGGTTCTCTTCCGTTGGACCGGCGCAGGATTCGTCCCTGGTTCACACTGGCTTCGGCGATCCATTCTTCGAACTCGAGTGAGGTCATTATATCCGGGTGCGTGCCATACCCGAATTCGGGCAAAGGCGTGAGATCGACCTCTTCGAAACCGGTCGCCCAGATGATATCGTCCGCGAAAAGTACAATCTCGACGGGAGGGCGCTCGATGTCGATGGCGCCGGTGGGACACCGGCCGACACAGTCGCCGCATTTCGTGCAGCGCGTTTTGTCGATGAAAAATGATGGAGGACTCGCGTGCTCCCATGAAGGCCGCACCGCCCCGGCGGGGCAGACGTCGCGGCACCGGCCGCAGAACACGCAAAGCGATTCGTCGATGTAGCGGGGTTCTGTTGCAATGGTGACGTGGACGCCGTCAGCCGTTTGAACAACACCGGTTATTCTCGAGGTAAGACGGACACGGATATTTTCGTGATCTTCAACGCGCCTGATATCGGTCCAGAGAGGGCAGAAGGCGCAGTGATCGCCGGGATATATCTTGTCGAGTTCCGACACGCGGCCGCCGAGATGTTCGGCGCTTTCGACAAGCTCGACATATCGTCCCGCCGCGGCCAGATCGAGCGCGGCCGTCAGGCCAGCGACTCCGCCGCCGGCAACGATAACGGGATTCTGTGATTCTTTGCCGTTCATCATTCAATCAACCCGTGATACCGGGCCAGCCGCTCGACACGATCGACAAGCCATGTGCGGAAATCCTCCGGCTGCATCGGAAGCGGCTCCACCCTGTCCTCGAGGCGCAGGGCCACCCGATCGGCGGGTCTGTCGTAGCGCCGGTGTTTTTCGTAATGCACCACGATTGACTTGGGATCCGTGGGACACCGGCGTTCGCAGGCGCCGCACCCGTTGCACTTTTCCTCTATGACGACGGGCTTGCCGTTTTTGAGTTCTATGGCGTCATACCGGCACGCCCGGTAACAGTTCCGGCAGCTTCGCTGCCCCGACCAGGGAAGACAGGTTTCGTGGTCAATGCGGGCGTTACCGATATCAATTTCTTCTTCGGGAGTCTTCTGAATGGCATTGGTGGGACACACACGCATGCAGTCCTGACAGAAAATGCATTTTTTCAAATCCAGGACGGGCGTGCCCCAGTTGACCATGCCGTCGAACATACCCGCGGGCGAAAGGGCGCCCACGGGACATATTTCTATACACTGGTGACAGCGGGTACAGAACTTGAGGAATTCATCCTCCACGAGCGATCCGGGTGGACGCGGAAGCGCCTTTGCAGTGTCTATTTTAAAGGCCGAAAAAATCGCCCCGGAGGCTATTCCGGAACCCAGTATGCAGATAGCGTCTCGTCGCGTCCACTTCATGAACAATCTCCCGCGTGGAGGACTGTATATGTATAATTAATATAGCAGACGATAAAAACCAAGACAAAAATTTCCGGGCGGCGCTGACCTTTTTTTGCAAAGGCCGTCACACCGGCCATGAAAAAGACATATACACGTGAGAAGCACAAAAGAAACGGGGCAGGCTGAAAGGCCTGCCCCGTCAGGTTTCACCGTTACAGGTTATACTGTTTTCGGGCTTCCTTGATATCATCGATCATGAAATCAAGTCCGTAACCCTCAAGGGTCTTCTCCGTCGGAACGCCCTTGCTATCCCAGCCCAGAAGACCGTAAACGGATTCGTGCATCTTCTTCTGGTCCTCGTCAGTCCAGATTGAACCCTTCTTTGGTCCTTCGGGGAGCTTTTCCGAGGTGAACCGCTTGGCAAGCACGTCGTCCTTGGCACTGATTCCCTCGCGAACCTGGAAACAGCGTTCAAGGGTGAGAGTGCGTTTCGGCACCGCCATCAGCTCGTCGCCGGTCATATCCCAACCGCAGAGAGGATTGAGCATGGCGACGTGAGAATCGGGAATTTCCTTGGTATGGGTCAATCCCACGAAGGAGCACATGACGAGCGAATTGAACAGAGACAGCAAAACCAGGCCGCCGGGGCTCGATCCTTCGTGGTGATCACCACCACAGGTGCCCATGGCGTAACTGTACCCGCGTCCCTTGTCGCCACGGGGATCGTGGGCGGCGATTTCCTTGCCCTTGGTGGTCACTGCCCAGGCCTCGGATCCCTTGCCTATTTCCTTCGCCATGGCGGCGGCTCCCTTGGCGAGGAGTTTACCCGCCTTACCTTCCTGGTGGGCGATCTTCTTGATCATTTCAAGATAGGTGTCGCCGTCGCCCCACTTCAGGTTGATGCCGTCGAGATCGGACGCCGCAAGGACACCTTTCTCAATACATTCCGTCGCGAAAGCAAGCGAACCGCCCAGTGAAATGGCGTCGAACCCATACGCGTCGGCAGCCTCGATGAGGGCCATCATGGACCCGAAATCGGTCATGCCCAGGTTGCTGCCCAGCAGGCCGCCTGTTTCGTACTCGGGACCTTCTGCGATGAGGCCTTTGTACTTTCCTTCGCGGACCACGCCGTACTTCATGCAGTGAACGGGGCAGTGGTTACAGGCCACGTGACGCTGCCAGAAGTTCCGGTTCGCCTCTTCGCCGCCGATGTTGTAAATTTCCGGCCACCAGGTTGTCTGAAAGTTCTTCGTGATAAGAGAACCCGTGATCC
>DSBH01000244.1 GCA_011056825.1 Deltaproteobacteria bacterium
GGGACCATACGGGGGGGCTCGACGATTTTCTCGGAAAGAACAGGAATGTCGCGCTTTATATCCCTTCGTCGTTCCGTTTGAGATCCGACGCGGCGAGGGAATTTTTCGTGGTGACCGGACCCGTGGAAATCGGCGAGGGAGTTTTTTCCACCGGCGAACTGCGGGGGATCGAACAGTCGATTGTCGTCGAAACGGAGAAAGGGCCGGTCGTCATAGCCGGCTGTTCACATCCGGGAGTCGGCGATATCCTGTCAGCCGCGGCCGCGCATGGAGACGTGTACGGTCTGATCGGCGGGCTGCACGGTTCCACTGAATTTGAAAAGATGGAAAAACTCGGGCTTATCTGCCCGACACACTGCACCGTTCACAAGGATGAAATCGCGTCCCGGTGCCCCGATACCTGCGTCGAGGGAGGCGCCGGCGCGGTGATCAACCTTCCGGACTAGGCGCCGCCCGGAGTGCGCGCCGCTCGACGTTTATTTCCTGAAACGCTCACGAAGCTTCAGGTAAAACGCGGCGGCCTTTTCCGCGAAGGTGACTTCCTTCGCCTCCCCGTCGCTGTCGACGACGGCGGCATGTGCCGGGTCGATCATCTTCGCGTCCGGTCCGTACATGCCGGTGAACATATCGAGTATATTCTTTCTGACCATGCCCCGCAGCGGAATGGTGGCGATCATGCCGTACATGGCCGCGCCCCCCTGCAACGCCAGGTCGGGATTGGCCCGCGCGGTGCTCACGGCCTGCGCCAGGTCGTCAAGGTACCTGTCAACGACACCCGCGTGAAGAGGCGTCACCATGGCGTGCAACGCCTCGGGCCGCTGCAGCCGGTCTATGTGCCATCCCTGCTTTTCCATGAGATCGCCCACGGCATAAATATTCACGTTCCTGTCCACGGACCGGTAGGAAAAAACGCTTGAGTGCGGGCGTCCTATAACCTCCAGCTCCGGCATTCCGTTGATCCCGTCGATGAGACGCTTCGCGGCTTCCATTGTTTCTTTCGTGATTGCCTTGTATCCCTCGACGCCCATGGCCTGCATGGCGGCCCAGGCCGCTGCGTAGGCGCCGCCGGGACGTGTTCCCAGGAGCGCCGGGGAGGCGAAAACCCCTCCGGGCCAGTTTTCATACACGAACATCTGGTGCTTCATCAGCTCGATGTTCCGGTAGGTCAGAACCGAAGCCCCCTTCGCGCTGAACCCGTATTTGTGCGTGTCGGCGGATATGGACGTCACACCGGGGACGCGGTAGTCCCACGGGGGAATGTCGTATCCCAGCATTTCCGCGAAGGGCAGAAGGTAGCCGCCGAGGCAGGCGTCGACGTGAAGGGGTATCCCTTTTTCGAGAGCGACTTCGCCCAGTTCAGTGATGGGATCCACGATGCCGTGGGGATAGTCGGGCGCAGACCCGAGGATCATGACCGTATTGCGGTTCACCAGCTTTTTCACCGCTCCGACGTCGACATGCCAGTCCTTGTCGAGGGGCGCGTGGACCGCTTTCACGCCGAAGTATTCGGCTCCTTTTTCCCAGGCCACGTGCGCCGTTTCCGGAATGACCATGTTGGGCCTGCGGATGCCGCGCTCGCTCCTGCCGTAATCGCGGTACGTCTTGACCGGCAGCAGGCAGCTCTCGGTGCCTCCCGAGGTGACGACGCCGACCACGTTCCTGTCGCCGTGCAACATGGTTGCCGTCATCCGCACCACCTCGGTTTCGAGGCGTTTCAGGCTCTTAAAAGCCATGGGATTCAGGCCGTTGGCGGAAAAAAACATTCCGTAAGCCTCCAGGAGAAAATTCGTGTGTTCCTCCCCGAGGTAATAGACCAGGCTCCAGGCTTTCATGTTTTTGTAGTCCGGGTCATTCCGTCCGAATTCCCGGAGTCTCGCGAGAATCGCTTTCCTGTCCTTTCCGTTACGGGGCAGTGTGAGGAGTCCGTCCCCGTCCATCGATTCGAACGGTTCAGCGGCGTGATCGTCATTCATTGCCGCACCCCCTTTCATATCCAGTTTTTCAGCAACAGGGCGACGCTTATTCCGAGATAATTTCCCACAGCGTAGCCGATGATGCCGGTTGTCAATCCCGAAAGGATTATCTCTTTGTTTTTAAGCCCGCTCGCGACCACCGGGACAAAGGGAGGAGAACAGATCAGCGATGTCGACGTGATGATGAACGTGTCCGTGTCTATTTTGAAGAACCGGCAGAGCAGCGAGTGGAGAAACATCGTTCCGAAAATCGCGACCGTTATGAAAACCATTATGACGGCGTCGATATTGACGATAACTCGGTAATTGGCCATGGAGCCCACCACGAGGCAGAAAATATATATGATATACATGCCGAGCTGGAAGGTCTTGTCGATGTGCCTTATAGAGTGAACAAGCGACGCGGCGATACCCAGCGTGGTTATCAGCAGAATGATCGCCGATGTGCCGAACTCGGGCGGAATGAGCGATCCGGCGGTAACCGAGATCCCGACAATCGCGGCCGACAGTGCCAGGGAAGCCGCGAGAGGAACCGCGGCCCGGCGCGAAAAAATACCCGCGTAGGAATAGACGTCTTCCCGCTCGACCTGTTCGCCATTCGCGTTCTCGGCGCCGTTGATGCTCCTGAAAGGGGGAAGATAGGCCAGGAAGACCCGTCGCGCGACGGTGATGCAGAAAATAATAAAAATAATAGAAATCACCGTGTCATAGGTGTGCACCACGATAAAGCGTCCCGAATCGATGCCGAGGGCCGTTTTGATCGCGGCGAGGTTCGGCGTTCCCCCCGTGTAGACTCCTACCGCCATGCCGGAAAGCTGCCAGGGATTTTCCGTCATTCCCTGCATGACAAAAAACCCGGCGAAGGCGACAACGATAATGGACGCCGTCCCGAGAATCATGGACAGGAGGGCCGGACCGGCCAGATGTTTCCAGCGTTTGATGTCCATGGAAAACAGGAGCAGCGGCAAGGCGAGGGCGACAGCTGTTTCCGAAACGGTTGCCTGCGCCTGTTCCGCTCCTTCGGGCAACACGCCGATATTTCCAAGCGTGATTCCCACGATATAGCAGATCACCACGGCGCCGAGCTTGTTGACTGCCGGGAACCGGTAGCAGAGATAGATGACAAGGACGGGAAAAAGAAGATAGAAGACGATCAACATTGAGATTTCCACGGCCGATCCCCCTGTGGAACAGAAATTTTTCACTCCATTGAATTATATTTCACTATGGTGTAATAAAACTAAATGTCAACAGAAAAATAATATTCGCGGCAGGGCCTGCTGTCAGGGAAACCGACAATTCGAAAGGAATATCGGGGCGTGATAACCAAAGCAAGGAAAACATGGGAACGGGAGCGGCGCCTGGAACGCATCATCGACATCGCGCAGGAATTGATGCTGAAAAAGGGCGGCCGCCGCGGTATTGCCGTCGAGGATATCGCCCGGGCGGCGGGATACAACAAGAGGACGATCTACCTTTATTTCGGTGGCAAGGATGAACTGTTTCTCGCGGTGGTGCTCCGCGGTCAAAAAATATTGAAAGAAGCCCTTCAGGCCGCACTCGACGACAAGACAGAAACGCCTGCGATCGAACGACTGGCCAGGGCCTTCTTCGATTTTTCCATTCGTCATTCCGGATTTTTCCCGCTCATAATGGAGTACGAATCACGCGTGCATGTCTATTACGGCAATCCGGTCGATGTGGATCCGGCATCATTCAGGGCCAGGTGCCGGCAAGAATCGAACGATTATGGACAAATCGTTACTGACGCAATCGAGCGGGACCTCTCGGCCGGTATCATCGAAAGCAGCCTTGCCCCCCGTCAGTTGATGATCCTGCTGTGGGGTCAGGTTTTCGGCGTGATGCAGATTATTCTCATGAGACAGACGATGTTTTATCCCACCTACGGCATATCGTATGAAGAACTATTCGAGTATTTTCTCGCTATGGTTTTGACCCGACTTTCGCCAATACGCCGAGGCGTCATGCGTAACTATACGTATTAATACGCAATACAGCGATAAAAACGCGATTACATACTATGGGGGATTTGGCAGTTGAGGGCAGTCAGTAAGA
>DSBH01000184.1 GCA_011056825.1 Deltaproteobacteria bacterium
CACGGATCAGAAAAGTCTTTCCCGTCAACACCATACGTCGGTAACATCTTTTATGAAGCACCGTTACCTCTTCCATGTTCTCTCTCGGTAACATTTATTTATGAAGCAATAGGTTACACTCAGGACGTTGCCCGTGCGTCACCTTGCTCCCGGGAAAGAATCCCGGCAGGCGGAAATCGGGCGCTAAATGGACGGAGCGGGGGTTACATCGAACGGATCTCCTGCCGCATAAACACCGCGTAGGAAATGCCGAAACAGATGAGTGTTATGGCAATCAATGAAATTATGTGGGGAAGAACGACCTGAAAACTCTGCGTGAGCGTCAGGGGACGCTGGAACCGTTCCACCAGGTGTCGCTCCATGGGTCCCATCATGACAAAGGCCTGGGTCGTTTTTCTCGTGGGATCGATAATAATTGACGTGGCGTCGTTGTAGAGTTTCATGGGCGACGCCAGTGAAATATTTTCCCGAATTTTCACGTGTTTAACAATGATGTCAGGATTCTTTTTCGCCTGTGTGTCCATGGGCGCCACGGTGCCGGCGACAACGGAAGCGCCGATGGAAATGAAGAATGAAAAAAATATCCAGGCGGCAAGCGTCGCCAGTGCCGATGTGGCCACTCCCCGGAAAAGAATGGAGAAGAGAATGCTCATGGCAAGCCAGAATGAAATGTAGAAAATACTGATGACCAGGTACAGGGCGATCCGCCACACTTCCTCCGCGCCGGGAACGACGCCGATCAACTTCAGGCCGAGTCCCGAAACCACCAGCACGATGGAGACCAGCATGATACTGATGGTGGCGACGCCTCCGAGAAATTTCCCGTTGATGATGGCATCACGATAGATCGGCTGGGAAACAAGCATGCTCAGCGTACCGCTGCTTCGCTCGCGGTTGACGGCGTCGAAGCCGAGAAACAGACCGATCAGGGGACCGAAAAACGCCACAAACTGTACCAGCGAAAAAATTGGTCCCGTCGATGTGAAAAGCATCAGGAAAACGAAATTCGGTTTTGCCACGCCGCTGAGCTCTTCACGAAGACTGATGCCCACCATGTAGGTGGTGATCAGGCTTGTCATGGCAATGAGGGCGAACAGGATGGTAAACCGGTAGCTGCTGAAATGGTCGGACAGCTCTTTTCTGAAAATGGTTCCGATACCGGTCATAGCTCAATCTCCTGAAAATATTTCATGTAAAGATCATCCAGCGATATCTTGCTGTCGCCCACGCCGAACTGTTCCTCTGCCAGCTGGTCCATCGTACCCGTGGCTATCATACGCCCGCCCAGCATTATACCGATGCGATCGGCGATTTTCTGGACCTGTTTGAGATCGTGTGAAGAAATGATAACGGTCATGTTCTTGTCGCGGCTGAGCGATTGAATGTAACCGACGATGCGCATGGTTCCCTCGGGATCGAGACCGAGTGTCGGTTCATCGAGAAACGCTATCTTCGGCTCCCTGACGAGAATCTGGGCAATGCCCAGCCGCTGCCGCATGCCCCGGGAATAGGCGGCGATTTTTTTCTGTGCCTCCTCCCCGAGACCCACGCTTTCGATGGCTTCGTCGATTCGCTTCTTACTGACCGAATCGGGCATTCCGTTGAGTTGCGCGATGAAATGAAGATTTTCCGGTCCGGTCATGTCGTCGTAAAAGCCGACGCGTTCGGGAATATATCCGACGACGCGCTTGACCTTGATTGAGTCCCTGCGAGGATCGAATCCGGCAACCCGGGCCTTGCCGCCGGACGGCTCGGTCAGGCCGAGAAGCATCAGGAGTGTTGTTGTTTTTCCCGATCCGTTTGGTCCCAGAAACCCGAAAATTTCCCCGGCCTGCACCGTGAGGTAAAGATCCTGCACGGCCGCCTGTTTGCCGTAAACCTTGGTCAACCCTCGGGTCTCAATGATCGCCTCATCGCCCATGCTACCTCCTTCCCAGGGTCATGAAAAGTCCCAGGAGACCGACGATAACGAGCATTATGATAGCGATACCGATCCAGCCCCACGCCGCCGACGCCTTCACGGTAACCCGCAGTTCAATGTCATCGCTGCTTTTTTTACTGTCCGCTCTGACGCCTAGGGCGTAGTCGCCGACGAGGGACTCCTCGGCTGGAATAATCGTCATTTCAACCTGTCTCGTGCTTCCATGATCCAGAGAATCGATCGTTTCCGGTTCGAATTTCACTTCCCAGTTTTCAGGTTTCATGGAAAGGAACCCGATGTCCTGAATGGTCGCCGAGCCGGTATTTCTTACGTATATGGAAAATTTGACCGGTTTGCCCTTTTCCACTTCCAGTGACAGGAGATCAGACTGCGTTCCCAGGTTCAGGCTGTAAGTCCCGGTGATAATAACCTTCAGGTTCGTTTCCGCCGTTATATCACCGGCCGCCACCTTGACCGGAATGTTATACTCACCGGCCTCGGCGAAACGATTGGGAACCACTTCAACATTGACGCTCTGGTTTTCATCGGCTTTCATGATGATGCTCGAGACATATTTTTCCTTGAAGGGCGGCTTGAAGTTCACTTGCCAGTCCCGGGGCGGATCCGCCAGGAGATTGAATGCCTGCTCCTTACGGGTGCGATTGGTGATATTCAGGGCAAATTCAAAACTCACGTCGGTAGAACCCTGAAGAACAGGGTAGGAAGAAACCAGCTCGACGGTCCCCTTAATTTCTTCTTTCGCGCGCACAGTCACCTGGAGCGTTTCGGATTTTTCAAAGGCTCCGTCTCTTGTTCGGGCCGTTACGCCGACCTTGTAAACGCCCGGTTTCATATCGGCATCGGGCTCCAGCGTCAGCGTCGTGAGCCGTTGTTCTTCAGCGGGAATACGCGTTGCAGTGACATCAAAGGCGTAGGACTTGATCCTCGCCTTCCATCCCTCGGGAACATCACTCAAATCCAGCAGGACTGTCTCGCCCTGTTTACCGGTATTTTTGAAAGTCAGTTCAACATCAACCGAGGTCGTTCCCTCGGAAATAATGATCTGGGGATACGTGAAGTACATATCAAGCCCGCGGTCGGAGGCTGACGCTCCCCGGGCGGAGGCGGGATGGCTCATTAAAACGGCGAGACCACAAATAATAAGCACTCCCAGTAATGGTAGGACCTTTTTGCCAGCAAATCTCATGTCACTTTCCTCCCTTATTTCAGTCGGCGCTCACGAATCCCGCGGGACGGCCGGATCTTTCCAGTCCGTAAACGGTGGTACCGAATTAACAGGTATCTTCGGAATCCCCCCCCCCCGTCGTCATCCTCGATGCTGAAGGACTCTACATAAAGAAACTTCCTGTTGTCAAGACTGATTCGAATGGAACGCGGATTTCGGCATCAATGACGACAACGAAGTGTATCGCGCGATCAGGAAAGAATTTTTCGAGGAAGCTTCCAGGCAACAATAAAAACAGTTTCCTGCACGAGAGTCGAAAAGGTATCAGAGTGGATCTGTAAGCCGAGTTCTGTTTCTCCCGGAATGTTCCGGGAAACGGTGATCATTCATCTGGAACGACGGTTGCCCGCCGCCTCAAGCGACACTACCCGAGAGCTTCGGGCGGGCCACCCTCAAACACTCTCCTATTCGGTCTTGCTCCGGATGGGGTTTACCATGCCTTTCCCGTCACCGGGAAAGCGGTGAGCTCTTACCTCGCCTTTTCACCCTTACCCCGTCCTGCGACAGGGCGGTATATTTTCTGTGGCACTTTCCTTAGGGTCGCCCCCAGTCGCCGTTAGCGACCATCCTGCCCTGTGGAGCTCGGACTTTCCTCCGGCCCGCTCGCACGAACCGGCGACCACCCGATCCACTCTGATACTATATTGAGAGCTTTGCACAACTCCCCCATTATTCTTTACCCTCACGTCCAAGCCGTCCCCGAAAAACTGTGTTATTCAAAGCTATATCATTAATATTACTTGACGTTCAGCCGTTTTTCTGCCATAATTCCCCCATAAAATTCACTCGCGGGAGGATTCCATGGGCTTCAAGAACATGAAAGGCAATTTCACCTTCGCCGACATAACACTGTCACCCTCAATGGAGAA
>DSBH01000051.1 GCA_011056825.1 Deltaproteobacteria bacterium
GGGCAGGCTTACCGGTGGTATTTCCCACGATTTCAATAATATCCTGCAGGCCGTCATGTCTTACCAGCAATTGCTGACAATGAACAAAACATCCGCGGACCCTGATTGGCACTTTCTCGCCCAGATCGGCGATCTCACGAAACGCGCGACCGACCTGGTGGGACGGCTTCTCGTTTTCAGCAGGAAAGTGGAAAGTAGCCTGGAACCGCTCGACATGAATCACGAGATCAACACTATTTACGAACTCCTGCGCGGGACCCTTCCGAAGAACATCGTGCTGACACTGGATCCATCCGGGGGTCCATGCATTATACACGGCGACAGGGGACAGTTGGGGCAGGTCATCATGAACCTGGCCGTCAACGCCCGCGACGCCATGCCCGACGGCGGCGAACTGAAGATCAGGTCGGATACTGTGATGTTCGAGCAGGATCGCTATTACAGGAATGTCCGGATGCACGCGGGTGAACAGGTGCTTCTCACGATTTCGGACACGGGACAAGGCATTGAACGAAAGAATCTTGATCATATCTTTGAACCCTATTTCACCACGAAAGAAGCGGACAAAGGGACGGGCATCGGCCTCTCTGTGGTCTACGGAATCATAAAAAATCACGGTGGTTTTATTTTCTGCGATTCCGAACCGGGACGGGGAACAACCTTCGAAATATGTCTGCCCAGGGCCGAAGAAGAGGATGTTGTCGACGCTGTCGAAGACAAAGGTGACAAAAAGACATCCCCCAGGGGGCACGAAACAATTCTGCTGGTCGATGACGAGCCGTCTCTGATTGAAACGGGCCGGGAGCTGTTTTCACTTCTCGGGTACTCGGTGCTCACGGCCGAGTCGGGAGAAAGCGCCCTGGCAATCATCGAACGGGAACGTGACGACATTAATCTGGTCGTTCTCGACCTGATGATGCCGGGCATGAGCGGAGAACAATGCCTTGCGGAAATAAAGAAGATTGCGCCCGCAATGAAGGTGGTGGCGGTCAGCGGTTATTCCGGCGCCACGGTTCGGGAAGACATTATCAGAAAGGGTGCTGTCGACTTTTTCCAGAAGCCCTACCTCGTCGAAACTCTGAGCGCAAGGATCCGCGAGATTCTCGATCACTCCGGCCGGTCTTCGTAGGACCGCATTCCCCGGGCCATGATAAGGGGCGTATAGGTGAACCGACGCGGATCGGAAAAAAACGTCCTGAAATCATCTCTGAACGCGGCCGCTCCGCCCGGATATCCGTCAAAGAGGCAGGGCAGTCTTTCCACGCCCACGTCGATTTTTTTCATCCAGTTGAACAGGTCCTCCCGTCGTGCCTCTCCGTAAATCAGGTGATGCGCGACGATGTTCATCTCGATATCGATGTATTTTCCGTCATAGAGATAGGAGTAAAGTTTCCTGCCGGCGTAGACGTCGAAATTATAATCCTCGTCCAGGCGCGACGCCAGCGTCGCGAGGATCGTCTCCATCGTTCCCGGAAGTTCGTAATGGTTGAGACAGATACCGTCCAGGTCCATCAGGCACAGATATCCCCCCGGCTCGACCAGCGGTCGCAGCCGGCTGACGATTTTCGGGCTTTCTCTCTTAAAATATTCAAGAATGAACCGCACCCAGATGATATCGAAACCGCCGGGTATGTCGAGCGGCCGCGTCAGGTCGCCCCGGATGAATTCGATGCCCTGTCGTCCGCCGTAATGCCGCTTCGCGAAGTCCAGTCGTTCCTCCGAGGCATCAACGCCGAGAACAAAGCCCTTCGGTCCAACAATGGAATGCAGGATCGAAGTGGTTTTACCCGAACCGCACCCCAGATCGAGAACACGCATTCCGGGTTGCACTCCGCACCAGGCGGCCTGTTCCCTGACCGCACGGGGATCTGTTTTTATCTCCAGGCGGAACGCTTCTTCCTCGTTTTCCATAAGATACCCGTGACGTGTCTTCTTCATCACGCTTTCCGCTCTTTCTTCGGAAACACCCGCCGCTACGTTCCTGTCGATCACAATCGTATCATCCCTTCCGAGTAAAGTGCCGTTTCACCCGATATGAAGACCCGGTCTCCCGACGGGGCGCACCATAGTTCTCCGCCGCGTTCCGAGACCTGCAACGCGTGAAGTTCCTTCTTTCCCAGTTCGCGAGCCCAATACGGCGCAAGGACACAATGGGACGACCCCGTCACCGGGTCCTCGGGAACGCCGACGCGGGGCGCGAAAAACCGGGATACAATATCGCTTTCGTCTCCCCGGGCGGTTATGATCACGCCCCGAAAGGGCAGTCGCTCCAAAACGGTCATGTCGGGGCGGGCTGATCTCACGGCTCGTTCATCGTCAAGAATGACGAGCATGTCCTCCTCGGAAGCGAAAACATCCCGCGGCGTCACGCCCAGCGCCTCTTCCAGCCCCGGAGGAGCATCGAACGTCCCTGCTGAACGTGCGGGGAAATCCATGACAAAGAGCCCGTCGCGACGGGTCACGGCGAGCCGTCCACTCCATCTCGTCCGGAACGGGACTTCATCGCCGGTCCACTCCCGGCGGGCCATGACGACGCTGGCGGCCGCCAGTGTCGCGTGCCCGCAGAGAGTAACCTCCGTCGTCGGAGTAAACCAGCGGAGGTCGAACCCATCATCGGCAGGCACAAGAAAGGCCGTTTCCGAAAGATTGTTTTCCGCGGCAATCGACTGCAACAGAACATCGTCGATCCAGTGTTTCAGGATGCAGACCGCCGCAGGATTGCCGCTGAACACCTTGGACGTGAAGGCGTCGACCTGGTACAGGGGAATGTCCATACACACTGCCCACTGTTGCTCTTTTACGACCCGCCGTGGCTCGGCGCTCAGTCTGCCTTGTGAAGATAGATATCCTGTTGCGGGAAAGGAATAGAGATCCCCTCGGCATCAAAGCGCTTCTTGATCTGTTCCTGCAAATCAAAGAACACACCCCAGTAATCGCCACTCTGTACCCAGGGCCGCACGGCGAAATCCACGCTGCTGTCGGAAAGCGACAACACGGCGACGGTGAATGCCGGGTCCGAAAGAACGCGGTTGTCCGCGGAAAGGATCTCTTCCAGCGTCTTTTTCACCTTGTCCAGATCGTCACCGTAGCTCACGGAAGCGACCAGATCAACGCGACGCTGACTCTTCGTCGAGTAATTGGTGATGTTGTCTGAGGTCAGTTTCGCGTTCGGTACAATGATTCGCTTGTTGTCGGGCGATTTCAGACCGGTTGTGAAAATGCCGATATCTTCCACCGTCCCGGCAGTTCCGGCCGCCTCGATATAATCCCCCACTCTGAATGGTTTAAAAATCACCATTAGGACACCGGCAGCGAAATTGGCCAGTGACCCCTGCAGGGCCAGGCCGATGGCGAGACCGGCGGCGCCGACCACCGCTATGAAGGAAGCCGTCTGTATGCCCAGCTTCCCCAGAGCCGCGATAATGACGAAGGCCAGTATGGCAACGTAGGTAACGCTCGCCGTAAATGAGATCAGCATCTCGTCCACGTGGTTTTTTTCGAGAATCCGCCTTATCAGTGACCGAATTGCCTTCGCCGCGTAATACCCGATGGCAAGAATCGCCACCGCGCCGATCACCCTGAACCCGTATAACGCAGCCCATGCCTGAATAGTCCCCGCAATCTGTTCCATCACGCTCCTCCTGTTTCTCTTGAATTCCGTCCGTTGATACAGCGCCGATCCGCCGGAACGGCGCCCTTCGTGACATCATTGATCTTTCCGGACGTCGCGGAAATCACTACATCAAGACCCTTCGGGCATCCGGGCTGCAATTCCAAACGCTTCGTTCCTTCTCCACTCTCGGAAAACGCCCCGATGGTATCCGGGTCCGCCCGATCGTGCGGCGGGGCGTGCTCCCGCCGACTGCCCGGTTACGCTGACACAGGGAATCATACTGTGAAAAATATAATGAAAATAATATTATTTCCACTACTGTCCCAAGGTTGAAATTTGAACCGGTCTCAACTGACTGAAATACAACTGTATTGAGCGAAAAATGTCATTTATCGATTTGAAAATAGTTTCCCTGA
>DSBH01000265.1 GCA_011056825.1 Deltaproteobacteria bacterium
AGAATTACAGGAAGCGGCATAGGCAATAACCGGAGGGTACGGAACTCAATCCACAACATTTGACAATATCTCCGGGTCCCACGGTTCGATACTCCGGACGGGACTGGTTTTCCTGGGACTTTCCGTTATTGTCTCCGCCGTTTATTATACGGGCCTGTTCAATACCGTCGGTGATCCGGCGGTGAGGTTTTTTAAACCCGTGCCCAGTTTTTACCCGGCGTTCGTACCGATCTCCCTGTTTCTGATTTCCGTTGCGCTCATTTTCGTCACCATCTTCATGGAGCTTAACAGGGCCGTCGTCATCACGTCCGACAATGTGCTGGTTTGCCTCGGCCGATCCTCCATGACCATACTTTTAGTTCACATCATCGTCGTAAGAGAATCCGCCGTGCGTCTCGGTTTCTGGCGATCCTTCTCAATCGAGGAAACGGCGCTTATCACGACGTTCATCGTGATATTCTTCGCAGCAGCGGCCCGGTTATGGCAAAAAATAGACTACCGGTTCGGTGCCGAATGGACGCTGCGAGCGATCAGCGGCAAAACAACCTGACGAGGACGGTAAGCAATAATTATTCATCCCTGGTGAAGAGCTATTCCATGGAGCCGGATTTCTGCGATGTGATTTCAGGGGAGTTTGTGAAAGGGGCCGCTCATGAAGCGAACCCGGAATTTACAACGGGGGGATTTACTAAAGTACTGGTCGAGGGAGACAATTGTTGCCGCTACAGGATCGAGCGTGACAAAGCGAAATAAACGGAGAACAGACACATAACCGTCGGACCGAATTCCTGCCCGGTCAGGGCGCCGAGGGGAACCGCCGCCTCAGGCACTCAGGCGGAGTCGGAATTATCCTTCTGTGTCATTTTCAACTCCAGCGGATCAATTTCCTTGCCCCAGTAAATGGTGGTATGGGGGAAGGGTATTTCAATGTTGTGACTGTCGAATGCCGTTTTCAGCCTGCGGCGATATTCCCGCCCGACAAGCCATTGCATGAGCGGCCTGGTTTTCAGCCGCGCCTTGATAACGAGCGCGCTGTCGCCGAACCGGTCGAGCCCGAACACCTCGATAGGTTCAATAATATCGGGACCAAATTCAGGACTTTTCCGTAACTCGTCACCCACCTGCTTCATTATTTCCATTACCTGATCCACGTTTTCCTTGTAGGCCACGCCGACATCGAAAACCATCGCCGACCACCCTTTCGTCATGTTGGCGAGCGTGTCTATTTTCCCGTTCTGGAAGATGTGGACCGTGCCGTTGAAGTCGCGCAGACTGATTGTGCGAAGCTCGATCTTTTCAACAAGTCCCGCGGTGCCGTTGATTATAGCTACGTCTCCCATGCGGACCTGGTCTTCAAGCAGCATGAAAAAACCGGAAATATAATCGCGGACCAGTTCCTGGGCTCCGAAACCGACGGCCAGGCCGACGATGCCGACACCGGCAAGCAACGGGGCTATGTTGATATTGAAAGTACTCAGCAGCATGATGGCGAACAGGGTGTACAGTACTATGCGAACTGCGCCGAGAATAATGCCGGCAAGCGTCAATACCCGCCTTTCAAATTCCAGCGCGTCTGCTTTTTCTTTTTTCCTTGCCTTTTGAACGAGCAGTTTTTGAAAGCGGGACACGGCGAAATGAGTGACCCGGAGCGCTACGACGAGCCCGATCACCATGATCAGAATACCGGGGATCTCATTAACGCCCCAGTTGGTTATGCCGGATAGAAGATTCTCCCAGAAATCTTTTGTCATTAAATGTTCCATCGCATTACCTTCAGCACCGCGTCTTTTTTTATACGCACGCTACCTGTAATTTTCAGCATAATATTGCTGAAATGTCCATGCCGGACATCGCCTACGCGTCATTCTCACAGTTCGAGAATAATCAATCTCTCGGAGGCGGGCATACCGGCGCGCGTGTCATACAGTCGGCAGCACATACCCCTTTTCCCTGAAAAGACGCAAAACCGTCTCGACAACGTCGGAATCGTACAAAACTCCGCTTCCACTCTCAATTTCATCGAGGGCCGCGTCGATACCCAGGGACGGGCGGTACGGGCGGTGGGACGCCATTGATTCAATCACATCGGCAACCGCCATGATTCGGGCTTCCAGGAGGATTTCTTCTCCCTTCAGATTTCGGGGATACCCGCTTCCATCCATTCGTTCGTGGTGCTGGCGGACTACTTCCGCCAGGGGCCAGGGGGATTCGACATCTTTCAGGATGTCGTATCCGATTTGGGGATGTTCCTTGACCAGGGCATATTCTACATCCGTGAGCCTGCCGGGCTTGGCCAGTATTTCGGCGGGTATTGAGATTTTTCCGATATCATGCACGATTCCCATCATATAGATGCCGTCGATTCTGTCCCGGTTCAAGGTCATCTCCCCGGCGATGGCTCGGGCAAGATGCGCGACGCGCTGCTGATGGCCCGACGTGTAAGGATCCCTGACCTCGATGGTTGAAACCATGACCTGGATGGTAACGCCCAGGGCATTCCGGACTTGTTCAAGCGCCCGTTTCAGATTATCTTTCGCCCTGTTGCTCTCGGTGACATCGCGGACAACGCTCACCACGCCTCTCATAAACCCCAGTCTTTTACTCATTATAGAAACGACATTTTCGGTGTCTATGACGCTTCCGTCTTTCCTTTTCATCCGGGTCTCTGTCCGATAGATCCCCGTTTCGTCGAGAACCGGCTCTGAATTTTTACCGAATTCCTCGAATGACTCCCGGTTGAGATGTATCATTTCCGTGCTGTGGCCGATCAATTCCTCTTTCGTATAACCAAATATATCTTCCGCGGCCCGGTTGCATTCAAGAATTACTCGCTTGGCGGGGTCGATCACCAGTACCGCCTCTCCCACGCTTGCCAGCGTCGCGCTGGTAAGCTCCTGCGCCGACTCCAGTTGCTTTGCTTTCATTTCAAGTTCTATCCTGGCCCTGGCGCGGTAGGCAAGCCAGAAAACCAGGACAGACGTGGCCACTATGCAGGCAATGCCTTTAACAGTCTGAGGCGTCGCCACGTATTGTCGTTCGCTGTAGAATTCGTAAACGAGCCAGTCGGATATCACTATCCACGCGGTACCGAATATCGCGTAGATCAATACAATTTTTAGCGGACCGGTCCATGACGTGAATGACTTGTTGTTATTGTGATCATCAAGAAGCGTGGAGTAAAAGTTCGCCCGCCTTTTTTCGCTCTTCATGGCAGCCTCCCATGATATAGTGAAAAAAATGGTAAGGGATGAGTGAAAACATTCAAAAGACGACAGCTGCTATTCAATTATAATGAAAAATCGTGATTAATGCGATCTACGGCAGCGTGTTTAAATGTTTTGTAATAACCGCATAATCGTATGGAGAGCTTCCCCGGTGTACGTATCAGGTCCCGGAGTATGTGTCCAGGGGCGGCGTGGTAATAGAGACCCGTTTCTCCCCGAGTATTTTGATCGTGATGTGCGTGCCCTGAACGCCGTACCATTCGCCGATTTTCCATCTCCGATGATCGAGAATGTCAAACCACTGGAAAAAGAGCATGTGTTCCATGCCACGATGCCGCATGTCTGATAGAAGTTCCTGTATTTCGGAATCCGTCAGGTTTCTTTTGTTCCATGAATCCGATTCCAGGAACCATTCCTTGTCGAGTCCCATCAGCGCGTTGGGATAATCCTCAGAACCGCTGGTGTAATAATTTTTCCCCGGATCGACGTGCGCCGCGGCATCGGACTCCAACGGTGCGGAGCCCGGACGAAGCCTTCCGTAGTGCCCGCCCCTGAGTCTCGAGACGAGAACAATAACCACCATAATGCCTATGCAGAGCAGAATAATTATTTGAGAATCCATAGCATCTCTATACTAATCAAGTCTTCTTTTTAGTGCAAAATATTTAATTCACAGGAATGGAGATATTGTCAAATGTTGTGGATTGAGTTCCGTACCCTCCGGTTATTGCCTATGCCGCTTCCTGTAATTCTCCGTCGATGAACACCTTATTTTCTAATACGAGAGGTATCATGTCGTA
>DSBH01000007.1 GCA_011056825.1 Deltaproteobacteria bacterium
GTCATACACGTTTTGATTCTTTTTGGGGCGGGCTTTGGAGATTGTTCCGGATAGCACGGGAAAATAGTTAAAACCTGGGTTGTGAATATGCCGAAAAATGATGCTCGAATAATACGTCGATTTCAGAGGGCGGGACGCCGTGGACAGCGGGAATAAAAGGGACGACATCATGCAGGCGGCACTGGAGCTTATCGCGATGCAGGGGTTCCACAATGCCCCCATATCTGAGATCGCCACGAAGGCGGGCGTGGCGGCCGGAACAATTTACCGCTATTTTGAAAATAAAGATCTTCTCATACTGGAACTGTACAACGACCTGGGGGATACGATAGGAGAGGCCGTACGAAAAGGATACCCGGTGGAAAAGTCGATCGGGGAACGTTTTATCTTTCTGCTGGACCGTTTGTTCGAATATTTCTTGCAACATCCCCTTCATTTCCGCTACATGGAGCAGTACTTCAATTCACCCTACGGCATTTCCCTGCGCCGTGAAAAAGCGCTCGGAAAATTCGACAGGGAAGACATCATACAGGAAATACTCGAAGAAGGTGTATCACAGAAGATCATGAAAGACCTCCCCGTGGAGGTCCTGTTTGCCTTGATCTGCGGTCCCATGGTGGTTCTGCTGCGGGACCATATCCTCGGGTTTGTTGTTCTCGACAGGGAAACCGTCGGAAAAGTGACGGAAGCCTGCTGGGACGCCGTGCGGCGAAGTAGCGGTGAATCCGCCATGGAATAATGTTGAACCCGTGGTTTTTATAGACGCGTAAGAACGGGCTTAAAAAATTGTTTGTCTGTCGGGAAATAAGGAGACAAGGAATAATGAAGAGTAAGGGATGTATACAGAGAATTGTCACGGCGTTTTTCATAACGGGGCTTGTAATGACCGCCGGATGTGAGAATGCCAAAAACGGCGCGCCCGTAGCGCAGCGACCGTCTCCCGAGGTGACGGTGATAACGGTGGCGCCGGAACGGCTTGAGCTCACAACTGAATTGCCGGGACGGACATCAGCGTACCGCGTGGCGGAGATACGACCGCAGGTGAGCGGCCTCATTCAGAAGCGTCTGTTTACTGAGGGCTCCGATGTCGCGGCCGGAGATGTTCTTTACCGGATTGATCCGGCCACTTTTCGCGCCGCCCGCGATACGGCGCGGGCCTCGCTTGCGCGTGCCAAGGCCAAACTGCCGCCGCTTCGGTCACGTGCCGAGCGGTACAGGAAGCTTCTCAAGGCGAACGCTATAAGCAGCCAGGAATATGACGACGCCGAGTCGGCCTTTCGCCAGGCCGAGGCCGATATCGCTTACTGGGAAGCGGCCCTGGCGGCGGCATCGATTGATCTGGAGCATACATCCGTCACGGCGCCCATTTCAGGACGCATCGGCAGGTCGAACATAACGGAAGGAGCCCTGGTGACATCCCATCAACCGACGCCCATGGCGACGATTCGACAGCTTGACCCGATGTATGTCGATGTCCCGCAGTCAACGACAGAACTGTTGCGACTGGAAAAGCGTTTCGAGGAGGGGGGACTGAATAATGACGACGGGAAACAGCAGAGCATACGACTTCTTCTCGAGGACGGGAGCACCTACTCGTTGAAAGGTGTGTTGGAATTCCGCGGTGTATCGGTTCATCCTTCAACTGGTACCGTGACGTTGCGGGCTGTTTTCCCCAATCCTGAAGGCATTCTGTTGCCGGGAATGTTTGTCAGGGCTGTGGCTCGGGAAGGCGTCGACGAGGCGGCCATTCTCATTCCGCAGGAATCTGTATCGCGCGATCCGAAGGGAGATCCTTTCGTCTTCATCGTGAATTCAGAAGGCACGGTCGAGCAGCGGAATCTCGATCTCGACCGCGCTATCGGCAACAGATGGCTCGTGAATTCGGGGGTTGTCCCGGGAGACCGGGTTATTGTTTCGGGAATACAGAAAGTACGACCGGAAGTTTCGGTTACCGTACTTGACACTGATGACAGGCGTGCCGCATCCGACGGCAAAGCTGCCGCAGAAACAACTGAATCACACTGACGGGGGGCGCGATGCTGTCTAAATTTTTTCTTGAACGGCCGGTGTTTGCCTGGGTAATCGCCATCATAACGATGGCCGCGGGAGCTCTGGCGATCTACAATCTGCCCATTTCCCAGTATCCACCCATTGCTCCACCGACCATCGCGCTCTCGGCAACCTACCCGGGGGCCTCGGCGGAGACCGTTGAAAACAGCGTGACTCAGCTCATCGAACAGAACATGACAGGATTCGAGAATCTTCTTTACATGTCGGCAACCAGCGATTCCGCGGGTTCCTGCCGAATCGAGCTCACGTTCGAGGCGGGAACCGATCCCGATATTGCCTGGACCCAGGTCCAGAACAAGCTTCAGCTTGCCATGTCGAGCCTGCCCGAGGTTGTCCAGAAGCAGGGGGTCAATGTACGGAAGTCAACAAGAAACTACCTTATGTTTATCGGGTTGGTCTCAGAAGACGGCAGTATGGACGGCACGGAATTAAGAGATTACGGGAAATCCAATCTTGAGAGCGTCATCGCCCGGGTGCCAGGGGTCGGCGAGGTGGAGGTTTTCGGAGCCGGCTTCGCCATGCGTGTCTGGCTTGATCCCGATAAGCTCACGGCATACGGACTTACGGCGGAAGATGTCATCACGGCTCTCAAGGCCTACAACGTGGAAGTTTCGGCCGGACAGTTCGGCGGTGGACCCGCAGTGGAAGGGCAACGCCTGAACGCCGCCATCGTCGTCCAGAATATGCTTACCACTCCGGATGAGTTTGCCGCTATTCCGGTTCGCATAGATTCCGACGGTTCCACTGTTCGAATACGGGATGTGGGCCGGACGGAACTGGGGACCGAGTATTACGACGTGGAAACTTCATATAACGGAAAGCCCAACGCGGGCATTGCAATACGCCAGGCCGCAGGCGCCAACGCCCTGGACGTTGCCGACGCCGTCAAGGCGAAAATGAAGGAGATGGGGCCGTTCCTGCCCGAGGGCATGAAGGTTTCATATCCCATGGACAGCACTCCCTTTATTCGCGTGGCGATTAATGAAGTCGTGAAAACACTTTTTGAAGCCATTCTTCTGGTGTTCCTGGTCATGTGGCTTTTTCTCGGCAATATGAGGGCGACCCTGATTCCTTCCATCGCCGTCCCGGTTGTTATTCTGGGGACCTTCGCGATTCTTGGAATATTCGGTTTTTCCGTAAACATGCTCACCATGTTTGCGATGGTTCTTGCGATCGGGCTTTTAGTCGACGACGCCATCGTCGTGGTGGAAAACGTGGAACGGATTATGGCCGAAGAAGGACTCCCCCCGCGTGAGGCGACGGCAAAGTCGATGGAGCAGATCACGAGCGCCCTGATCGGCATCGGACTGGTGCTGTCGGCGGTTTTCGGCCCCATGGCCTTTTTCCCGGGTTCCACCGGTATTATATATCGCCAGTTTTCCGTGACCATCATTTCCGCCATGCTCCTGTCGGTGGCCGTGGCATTGATTCTGACGCCCGTGCTGTGCGCGTCGCTTCTCAAGCCGGTGAAGGCGCGACATGAACCCTCCGACAGCGCGATCTTCTTCCTGCGCCCTTTTTTCAGGCTGTTCGACCGGGTTTTCTTCGGCACACGAAAACTGTACGTGAGGCTGGTCGGTCATTCGTTGTCGAGAGGATTCCGTTACCTGGTCGTTTTTCTTGTTATCGTGGCGTCCATGGGATTTCTGTTTATGCGTATGCCGACCTCCTACCTGCCCGATGAAGACCAGGGAACGCTTCTTGTCCAGCTTATTCTTCCGAGCGGGTCCACGCTGGAACAGACCAAGGCGGTTTCGAAACAAATCGAGGAGTACTTCCGGGAAAACGAACAGGAAGCGGTTGAATCAGTCATGATGTTGACGGGGTTCGGTTTTTCCGGAAGGGCCCAGAATAACGGCATGGTGTTCGCCAAGCTCAAGGAC
>DSBH01000289.1 GCA_011056825.1 Deltaproteobacteria bacterium
CATGCTGCATGTTCAGAATCCAGAGCAGGTAATTCTTGGATTCATAACCGGAACTGAGTGTTTCAGCATACTCCGCCGGATAGAGAAGAAGCGAAACGGAGCCCGACGTATCGGGACCCAGCATTGCCGACAGGGCGGAAAACAAAATCTCCGGCGGCAGTTCGGGCTGTATGATGAACACTTTGAAGCCGTTCAACAGGCTGGACAGGTTGATTCCCACGTCCGATTCCTCGACAATGATGAACGCCTGTGGAACATCATGCCTGGCCAGAACATGGAATCTCCACCGACGTATAAAACCGCTTTCCGAGTAGACCGTTTCGAGAGGTGGCTGGCCCCCGCCTTCCTCGGGCATCAGGACCGATGAGAACAGCCCGCCGCCGCTGTTGCGGTAGAATTGTTCGAATTCCCAGAAATCTGAAGACGTACAGTCCCGCACGGACCAGTCATCGGGAAGTTTTCCTCCGGCTTCCCTCGGCGGGAAGGTAAGGTAGCTGAAACGATCGAGCGACGCGTGACGGGGGTCGTTTATGTAATCGATGAATCCCCCGAAGATCCGTTCGGGAAACCTGTTTCCCGGCCTGTAATAGGTGATGACATGATCCATGTTGGCGGACGGCATGCGATACAGGTCGTTCAGGTACAGGATCAGCTGTTTCAGCACCTGCAGTCCGGCGGCTTTGCCGCCCATCGGTCGGGCCGCGTGGTGATGCACCATCCAGGTTTTTTCATAGGCCCGCAACATCGCTATATGCCCGTAAATTTTTCCGTTTTTCTGGTAAACGAAGTGGTTGGCGATTTCGGGCGATTCTTCATACAGTTTTCGGTAGAGGTTTCTGAAATCGGCCTTGATGGTATGGAGGGCCTTGTATTTCTGGGGATAAATAAAATCGGCGTCAAAGAAAAATTCCCAGAGTTCGTCGGTGTCGACCACGTTCGACGTACCTGTCTGTCCGCCGCCCATAGTGGCGAGAACAAGGTTGAGCTTTTTATAATTGGTCACATTCATGTCGAGAATAACGAAGCCGAAACGGATGAGGTCATTCTCCCTGCGACGATAGACGACCTGAATCGTACAGCCGATCTTTACAACGCCCGCATAGAGAACAGCAGCTTCGGGAATGATCAGTCCGGGCGGCAGGACAACGTCTTTTTCATCGTCGCGGATAGAAAAACCGGCGTTGGATATATCGAATATTTCCCGCTGCACCTTTTTCTTTATAAGCGGGTGTTCGAAAATAACGTGAAGCGGTGTCGAACTGTTCAGGCGTGGATTGCGGAAGACCTTCGGCGGAAAACGCTTTATTTCTTCATCGTTGAGCGGCGTAACCACGATATCGCGGCCCCGGACCTTCCTTTCCTCGTACATGGCGGTACAGGGAGCCGCGTAGAAAGTGGTTTCACCGTCATGCAGTCTGAGCATGGCGGTCTCGTCCGTATTGAACCAGGAAAAAGACGACGGCGGTTTCGCCGCGACATGCACGCGAAAGGCGCGATCGCTTATGTCGACGAGATGTCCGGCGGCTTGGAAGCCCTGCTGCCAGATCTCGGCCTCGATATTCCTGCACCGGAAACGCGGCCGTTCTCATTCGTTGATGAGACGCCCGTATTCCGGAAGCTGGAGCGTCATCATGCTTCCTCTCGCGTCCAGGACACGCACCGGGGCTATGATGACCGCCTGGTCATACGACACGATCAGGTAAGGGATGTTGTACCGTTCAAGGTCGGGATCGCCGCAGTCCTGGTCCCAGTGGCAGACCAGCTTGTCCGTACTGCATGGTTCATGGCGAACCCTGATCAGTGTCCGCTCGGGATAGTCCGGGTGGGTGAGCAGTACGTAGAGACGCGATTCGGAAAAATGAAGATAGTTGAGAATATTGACGAGTTTCTTTTGCGGAATGTTCTCCGCCGTCGACATGGCGGCGATGAGATTGTTGTGGCGGAACAGTGCGGGAAAGAGCAACGTTTCCGTCCGCCGAGCGTTGATCGGCTCGGATGTTTCCCCGGAAATGACGCTGTTCCCTCCGTTTGCTCTCATGCAAACCCCGGTATCGGATTCGGCTGGTTCGAGAATATCAAGGCTGGATCACCCCGTCTGGGACTGGAAGAATAGGTGAAACCCCGGGGCTTGTCAATCATCATCATGTGAGGAATTGTCCCGGGTGGGACGGGGTGTTTCAAGCACGCCGCTTTCCTCGAAATCGATGCCGCCGGGCAGCGCCGTTGAGAGCGTGCCCGAAATCCGGTATGACAGCGATGTTGCGTCACCGCGCCTCCATTCGTCGACCAGCCGCAGAAGGCCGGTGATAGTGCTGACCGCCGTTACGTCAATGATCTCTTCGCCCAGGCGCGGAATGGTGACGACCTGGTCGCTCACTCCCCTGGCAAAGGGCCGCCCGTTGATCTCGACGGCGAAACGCAATCCTTTCAGGGGGATGTCAATCTCGTTCGGGTTCTGAACGCGCAATGTGAAGGCGAACCGCTGTTCAAAAAAGCCGGCCTC
The DNA here is from genome assembly GCA_011056825.1 of Deltaproteobacteria bacterium. Lineage (GTDB taxonomy): Bacteria > Desulfobacterota > Syntrophia > Syntrophales > UBA2210 > MLS-D. The sequence goes on from DSBH01000289.1 coordinate 2,504, forward strand.
GATTATCTCGATGCCCGCGACCGTCACCGACGGCGGCTTCACCGCCAGTCTCGCGCAGGCCGCGGGCAGCAGAACGAATAGCGGGAATAGTATCGCAAACAGTTTTTTCCACGTTGACATTGGTTACGTCTTCCCCGCGGGACCACTTTATTGAAGAGGAAACCGCGAACGTCCGGAATGTGTTATACAATCTCGGAGGCCGGTTCGGGTCCGTACTGGTTGTCACCCGTTGTTCCCGGCTGTATCCAGAAAAAGATGAGGACAAGAATGCCGATCACGGGGATCAGGGAAATAAGGAGCCACCAACCCGTCCGGTCTGCGTCATGAAGCCTGCGGGCGGAGACGGCCAGCCGCGGAATGAGGAGGGCAAGCGAATAAAGCAGTCCGAGCAGACCCATTCCCAGGATCGCGTCGATCATGGTCAGGACAATGGCGATAATAATATCGAATAACACGAACATCCAGAACGCTTTCCTGTGGGTTCTTCCGGAAAATACCGCGTAGTTTCTGATTGCATCGAGATACCAGTAGTACATGGTGTTCCCTCCTTCTTTCATACGTGCGTGCGGGTTGGTTGCATATAATAATCCGTCGCGGGACGTGCCGTTTAACGAAAACAGCTGTTCCTGTCGCCGGGCGCGCAACCAATCTATCTGAAACGCCGGGGTGTTTCAAGTTCATTTGTCAGACAGTCAATGTATCAAGATCTTGTACATTACTTGACGGAACCCTGCAACGAAATCTGCGGAACCTCACGATTCAGCAGTTCAACCTGACCCCCCGGGAAATCCAGGTAGCGACCCTTGTCAAGGAAGGGCGGAATTCCGGGCAGATTGCCGATATTTTAAATATTTCAAAAGGTGCTGTTGATTTTCACCGAAACAACATCAGGAAGAAACTGGGAATAAACAAGGCAAAGGTGAACCTCCGCTCATTTTTATTGAAACTGGAAGACAACGAAACATAATATTGTTTCTTTTCAGAAGTCGCCGATGGTATCACCGTTATCGTTTCTCCGCGTACGAAACCCCGGAGCCTTTACAGATTCCGGGGTTTTTTATGCGGGCGTTGGGAACGGGTCGGTCATCGCAGGGGAACATAGCCCGTTTCTTCAACAATTTTCTGCCCTTCGGGGCTCAGAACGAACCGCAGGTACCGGGCCGTCTCGCCCGTGGGCACGCTGTCGGTGTACATGAACAACGGCCGGGAGATCGGGTATTCGCCGGATTTCGCCGTTTCCATGGAAGGGGCGATGCCGTTAACGTGTACCGCCTTGACGGAGGAATTCAGATATCCCATTCCCACATAGGCGAGGGCGTTCCGGTTGGTCGACGCGGTTTCCACGACGGCGCCGCTGGAAGCCTGAAGCTGGGCTTTGGGCGACACGCGCTGCTTCTTCAGCACCAGGTCAGACCAGCAC
>DSBH01000190.1 GCA_011056825.1 Deltaproteobacteria bacterium
GTCGGCAGCGCACGGCGGATACCGGCGATGGTTGACTTGTCCGATATTTTATATATAATTATAAAGATATTGATCATTTTGAAGGGTAGCCGATCATGTACGCAGTTATAAAAACAGGAGGCAAGCAGTACCAGGTTGCCGTTGGAGAAACACACGATTTCGAAAAAATCGAAGGTGCCCGTGGAGACGCGGTGACCTTCGACCAGGTCCTGATGGTGCGGGACGACGACTCGATCAGAATAGGCGCCCCGCTGGTCGAAGGGGCGACGGTAACGGGAACGATCGTTGAGCAGACGAAGGGTCCGAAAATCACGGTGTTCAAGATGAAACGCCGGAAGGGATACCGCAGAAAGATCGGGCACCGGCAGCCGTTGACGCGCATGAAAATTACGGATATAGCTGGATAGCGGAGGAAAGAACCATGGCTCACAAGAAAGGCCAGGGAAGCAGTCGGAACGGAAGAGACAGCCAGTCGCAGAGGCGGGGAGTGAAAGCCTTCGGCGGAGAACGCGTCAGCGCCGGATCCATTATCATACGCCAGGTGGGAACGAAAATTCATCCCGGCCAGAACGTCGGCATGGGCAAAGATTATACGATCTATGCAAAAATCGACGGAATCGTCACCTTCGAGCGAAAAGACAAGACTCGAAAAAAGGTCAGTGTCTACGCGGCCTGAGACCATATCCCGCCGCGGGTCGGAACTCTTCCGGCTCCCCACATTCATTGCTTTCAGAGGTGTTAGTGACGCGTGTTTCCGCTAACACCTTTTTTTATGGAACGACGCCGCTGAAACGGCGTTTCCACGGCTTGCGATATGAAATTTATTGACGAGGCCACCATATACGTGAAAGCCGGCGACGGAGGACGGGGTTGCGTGAGCTTTCGCCGGGAAAAGTATGTTCCCCGCGGCGGGCCGGACGGCGGAAACGGCGGCAAGGGAGGCGACGTGATCGTGCGCGCTTCCGAGAACCGCCACACCCTGCTGGACCTTAAATTCAACCAGCACTGGAAGGCCGAGCGCGGCGGCCACGGCTCAGGGAACAACAGGACCGGGAAGAACGGAGCGGACGTGGAGATTGCCGTTCCCCTGGGAACCGTCGTTCGCGACCCCGACAGCGGAGAGATCCTGGGCGACCTTACGGTCGCGGGACAGGTCTGCATCGCAGCGCGGGGCGGAATCGGCGGGAAGGGAAACGCCCATTTTAAAAGCGCCACCCACCAGGCGCCGCGTTTCGCCCAGGAAGGAATGTCGGGCGAGGAACGCCGGATCACTCTTGATCTGAAGCTGCTCGCCGACGTGGGCATCATCGGGCTGCCCAACGCGGGAAAATCGACGCTCATCGCGAGCATTTCGGCGGCCCGGCCCAAAATCGCCGACTACCCCTTCACGACCCTCATTCCGAATCTTGGTGTCGTCCGTTGCGGCGACGACGACGGTTTCGTCGTCGCGGACATTCCGGGACTTATCGAGGGCGCCCACCGGGGAACAGGACTGGGAACCCGGTTACTGCGTCACGTGGAGCGCACGACGCTGCTCCTTCACATTATCGACCTGTCGCGGGCGGACTCGGACGGCGCCTGGGAAGATTTTCAAACCATCAACCACGAGCTGGCTTCATTCAGCCCCGAGCTTGCGGAGAAACCGCAGATCGTGGTGTTCAGCAAAAACGACCTCTCTGACGCGGCCGAGCGGGCGGCGCGGGAGCAGGAACCTTTCACGCGCGAAGGTATTCCGGTGATTTCCATATCAGCCGTCACGGGAAGCGGCCTGAAGGAACTCGTCGGCAGCATCGCGCGGAAACTCGCCGAAAGGAAAGCGGGATAACGGTCATGGCCGAAGAACGAAAGGACATAGTACGGAAGGCGCGGCGGATTCTCGTCAAGGTGGGAAGCGGCGTCCTGACGACCAGCGGCGGCATCGACAGGAAAATAATCAAGAACCTGGCCGATGAAATCGCCCTTCTCTCCCGGCGGGGACTTCAATTTGTCATCGTCTCGTCGGGGGCGATCGCCTCGGGAAGAGGCCGCATGGAATTCAGCGGTTCGCTGAAAAACCTTCCCCAGAAGCAGGCGGCGGCGGCCGTGGGACAGAGAATCCTGATGGACGTTTACTCCAGGGCCTTTGAAAAGCACGGCATCGCGGTCGCGCAGATGCTTCTCACCATGAGCGACCTTGTGGACCGCCGCCGGTATCTTAACACGCGCAACACCCTCTCGACGCTCATGGAGTGGAAAGTGATCCCCATCATCAATGAAAACGACACGGTGTCCGTGGAAGAAATAAAGTTCGGCGACAACGACACGCTGGCGGCGATGATGGCGAACATCATGGAGGCGAACCTGCTGATAAACCTGACCAATACGGAAGGCCTCTACGACAGGAACCCCCGACGCGATTCCGGCAGGGCCGTCCTCATTCCCCTGGTAAAGGAAATCACGGAAGAGATCGAGTCGTTTACCTCGTCCGAAGCCGATCCTTCGGGGACCGGCGGTATGAAGAGCAAGGTCATGGCGGCGCGCAGGGTGACGGCCTTCGGCATTCCCTGCATCATCGCGCCGGGCAGGCGAAAAGGGGTGCTCGGAGATATTTTCGAGGGCAACGAGACGGGCACGCTTTTCCTGCCAATGAAGACTCACATGACAAGCAAGAAATACTGGATCGCCTACACGCTGCGATCAAGGGGAAAACTTCATATCGACGACGGCGCGGCGGCTGCCGTCGTCGAAAAGGGCAAGAGTCTTCTTCCCTCAGGGATCGTCGGCGTCGAGGGAGACTTCGCCGTCGGCGACCCGGTTACCTGCGTCGACGCGAAAGGCGCGAACATAGCGAAGGGACTCGTGAACTACAGTGCCGCCGACCTGGAAAAGATCAAGGGGCTGAAAACATCGAGAATCGAGCAGGTCCTGGGAAGCAAGCCCTACGACGAAGTAATTCACCGCGACAACATGGCGGTCTCGAAATCGGCGAGAAAAACGGCCGGACGGGATACGTCCGCCTGATTACAATCCCGCGCTCCGCGTGATCGGCCGCACGCGTCCTTTCGCGTCGAAGGACACCCCCTCGAGACGCAAAAGCGCCCTCTTCATGTCGGAGCCACCACCGAAACGCCCCACGTCGCCGGACGACCTGATCACCCGGTGACAGGGAATCACCAGTGGAAAAGGATTCCGCGCCAGCGCCGTGCCGACGGCGCGGGCTGCGCCGGGAACGCCGACTCGTTCCGCCAGTTTCCCGTAAGCAAGCGTCGTTCCCCGGGGGATACGGAAGGTTTCCATGAGCTCTCTGCGCTGAAAGGGACGACACCGTGAAATGGGGACACGATCGAGAGCAAAATCGACGCGCTCCCCCTCAAAATAACGGCGCAGGTCTTCCTCCAGTTTTTGAACCGGCCCGGGCGGATCCCCGGTGAAGTCGAGCAGTTTTCCGGGTACCGCGGACAGGGCGACCGGAGGAGCGCCGGGAAGCGTTATGGCAACCACTGACCAGGCGGCCCGGTCCTCTCCCGCCCAGACGACTTCGAGCGGCCCCATAAACGTTGCCATTCTGCGACGGAACAATGTCCGGCCGGGCGCACTCTTCGTGTGAAGTAATTTTTTCATCATCCTTCCGCCTCTCGACCTGAAAATTCCTGCCGCTTCGATACGAACTCACTGGATATGATCCGGAGACGCATCGAGAAACGCATGATTCAGGAGTACGAAGCATCACGCCGATAAAACGACCGGTCAGGAAAGACGTTTCATGCTTTCGCGGTAAGAAGCCGCCAGTTCCCGGTACAACCGGGCCCCGTCACGCGCCTCGCGGATACGCTCGGGTGAAGTTTCATGTCTTATTATTTCCGCGGGATTGCCTGCCGCCACGGAGCCTTCGGGAATTTTCGTTCCCCTTGTCACCAC
>DSBH01000025.1 GCA_011056825.1 Deltaproteobacteria bacterium
GTGCCGGTCAGGAAGGAATTCCGCGCCCTGCTTCGATCCGCCGGACAGGCCCCGCAGCAGCGGGGGAACTTTTTCCTGGAATTGACGGTACGACAGTGAGGATACGTCGGCGGGAATCCGCCCCGCACTGATCAGCAGCTTCACCTGCATGAGAAACCGCACCTCGCGGGCGATCAAGGCAAGCATCGCCAGGGGGTGAACATCCCGTTCCATGAGCCTTGCAAGTGCCAGGAGTCCCCGTTCCAGGTCTTTCACGGCGACGGCGTTGGTCAGTTCGAACAGGGGTTCATCACGGGTCCGCGCCGTCACCTTCTCAACATCGCTGCTGTCAATCCTCGACGCACCTTCTCCCAGATAAAGCAGGATTTTATCGATTGCGGCGACGACGTCCCCGGCATCGTTTCCCGCCCTGTCCAGCAATAATTTCAGCGTCTGCCTGTCGGCTTCGACACCCCTCTCGGCAAGGCAGTGCTTCGCCTGTTCGAGAAGCTTCGACGCACGCAACGACTCGTTCGTTTCGGCGGCGAACTGAAGCACTTTTCCTTTTTCCGCGATTATTTTGTACAATTTTTTTCTTTTGTCGACGGCGCGTGCTGTGAAAATCAGCGTCACCTGCGGCGGCAATCCCGTCTCGAGCACCGAGGCAAGCCGCTCCACATTGCCGCCTGTTGCACTACGCTCCGACAGCCCGTCCAGCCGGCATTGTTCGAGCAGAACCGGAACCACATCGGGCGGGTCGGCCACGTCGGTCCCGGTAAAAAACCGGTCCCATTCATCGCCGGGTATCTTCCTCCAACCATCCCCCTCCAGGTCTTTCAGGGACCACTCCAAGGCGCCGACTCTGCTGGTGAAGGAGCGGGCGGCTGTGGTCGGATCGTCCCGCAGGATGTTCGAAAAATTCTCAGGCAGAGGCGGCGGTTCCCTTCGGGAGGCAAGCAGGTCCGTATCCTTGACAACCACCGCTTTTCGCCCCGCGATCAGGGGGGACGTCAGTACGGCTTCCCGAATCGTTTCCACGTCGACGCGTTCCCCGTCCATTCTAAAACAGTTAAGATCGTCGGCTCCCCCGGGAAACAACGCATCCAGAAGCATGCGAAGCGAGTCGGCAACGAGAAAACGTTCATCGCCATAGATCAGGTAGCAGGGTGCAATGGTCCCCTTTTCTATGGATTGAAGAATCTCCTCGATTCTCCCGGCCATGGGCATTATTCCTTTCGGCCGATGGTTGTGACCCGGCTGATTTCGATCGGGGAGATTCCCCGACGCAAGACACGGTGTTTCAGAAAATAAGATATTTTTTCAACCGGCTCACGATATCCGCCGGTTCGTCGAAAATCTGGACAAGCTCCAGGTCTTCCTCGCAAATGTTTTCGCCCGCCAGCATGACTCCCTTGATCCAGTCGAGAAGACCGCTCCAGTAATCGCTTCCCATGAGAAACACGGGGAAGCTCCTGATCCGTTTCGTCTGAATGAGCGTAAGGGCCTCGAAAAGCTCGTCCATGGTTCCGAAGCCCCCGGGAAGGATTACGTAAGCAATGGCGTACTTGACAAACATGACCTTGCGAATGAAAAAATACTTGAAATCCAGTTCAACGTTCGCATAGGGGTTCGGCAGCTGTTCAAAGGGAAGATGAATATTCAGCCCGACCGAAGTCCCGCCGGCATCGGCGGCGCCCTTGTTGGCGGCCTCCATGATGCCCGGCCCGCCTCCCGTTATGACGGAGAATCCGTTTTCCACGAGCATACCCGCCAGGCGTTCTGTCTTCCGGTAGTATTCATCCTGTGGCGTCGTCCTGGCGGAACCGAAAATACTGACAGCCTTCTCGACGTGGGACAGTTCCTCGATAGCATCGACGAACTCCGCCATGATGCGAAACAATCGCCAGGATTCTTCGATGCTGAGAGCATCAACGACGTATTGCTTTTCTTTCATCACTCACCCGTGCGAACGATCATTCAGGCAAACCACGATCGCGGCGGTACGTACCTTCTTTTATCTGCCACGTCTTCTCGCTGCCTTGACCATCCGCCTTCGGGCCTCAAGGGCCTTCCTCTTTTTCTTGACCGAAGGCTTTTCGTAGGCCCTTCTCAACTTGAGTTCCTTGAAGAATCCGTTTTTCGAAAGCTTGTTCTTCAGAACCTTCAACGCCTTTTCAACATCATTATCGATAACTTTAACTTCCAACGATACTCCTCCTTCGGTAGTCGTCACGCAATGCCGGCATCCGGCCGTTACCGGACCGGAAGCGTAAAAAGGACACAAAAAAGGGGCAGAACGACGCCTGCAACATGTACGCGCCGCTTATCCGCCCCTGTCCAGCCCTTTTGTATCACGCTCCTTACTGCGAGAACAGCGCCTCGAAACGCTGTTTCCTTCTTCCGCTTTCACCGTAGCGGAAGAGAACATAAAAATGATATCTTTTTTGCGAAAGTGAATATTTATACATTATTTTTTTTTGCGACACAATAAAAAATAATAGCAACCAACTTATAAACGTCCCCGCTCATTCCATCGGTGATTCCCGTATTTTTCAGTAATCAACCGCGCTGCCAGCGCCCGCTCCTGCCCGGTCAAACCGCCCTTCACCAACCTGACGTTCAGAAGTTCTTCAAATCCGTTGCCGATGTACGGAGCCAGATGTTCGGCGGTGATCGGGACCGACGTCTCATGCGAGACGCATGTTACGGTTTCCTCGAGATGCCGTGCGGCTTCTTCCTCATCACACCCGACTTTCCCCATAATCCGCAGACTTGTCACCGGATCAAAATCTATCAGGATCGACCCGTGCTGCAGAAAACAACCCCGTCCCCGGACCTGGGCGCTGCCGCATATTTTAGCCTCTTTCACCAGCAACTCATTGCGAAGCGGTACGGCGAAGCACCCGGCTTCCTCATAACACCGTCCGGGAGCACGTCCCTCCTCGACAAGTTCCGCGTTGACACTTATTTTTTTCAAGCCGCGGATCAGGCACCGGCCGATTACACGGTACGTGCCGAGTATATCGATGGAAAAAGGGGACCGATGCTGTGACGAGGCCAGCGAATAGGTGAGGTCCGTTGAATGATAGACCGCTTTTCCACCGGTAGGACGCCGAACGATGTCGATCCCGCGTTCTTGACAGAATGCGCAATTTACTTCCCGTTCCAGGTCCTGGGAATACCCGATTGTCACCGTCGGCCGAATCCACCCGTACAACCGAAGAGTCGGCTCACCGCCCCGTTTTGCGGTTTCTCGAAATATCGCCTCATCCACGGCCATGTTTTCGGCGCCGCTTAGCCGTTGAAAGGAAAGCAACCTCCAGGTTTCCACCGGGGCTTATCTCCTCCCCTGAACCTGGTCGACATATTCCTCGTAGTCGTCAGGATCGAGCAGATCGTCAAGCTCGCCCACCCTGTCGATCGCCACGGCAATCATCCACCCCGCATCGTACACGTCGCATTCAAGCACACCGACATCGTCGAAAAGATCCTCATTGACAGCAATAATGTCCCCGCTTACGGGAGCGATAAGTTCCACTGTCGCCTTGGACGATTCGATAAGACCGAAGGGTTCCCCCTGCTTCACGGCGGAATCAACAGTATATAGATCGACTGATATGATGTCGCCCAGATTTTCCTGGGCGAAGTCAGTAATACCGATCGTGACGACAGTATCGTCCACCCGGGCCCACGTGTGATCACGGCTGTAAAGCAGGTCATCGGGATAGGTCGACATGGGGTACCTCCTTATCGCGGTCGCGGCGCCCCGTCCACAGTCGGCGACAATGTCGCCGACCGGGAGCTTGGTCGGCTGATACCGCGTTACCGGTCGTTATGGCCGTTTTATTTTATAACTCAACTTTCGGGATTGGAGCAATCGGGGTCAAAATATGGCATAATATATTGTAATAAC
>DSBH01000066.1 GCA_011056825.1 Deltaproteobacteria bacterium
ATAATCGACTGGACCCAGGGAGAATACGAACTGCCGCCGAAAGACATCGAATGGATGAATCAGAGCTGTGAAGGCGCCAGCAGGGGCATAATTCATATGTACTCTCCTTTGAGCGGATTCGCCGCCATTATCGGGTGCCTGCCCATAACGAACGTCGATGAGGTCTACCACACCGTGAAGGACCTCGTGAAACAATATGAACTTAAGGACGCGCTGACAGGCGAAGACCTCGATCATCAACTTATTATTGTGCCCTTTGACCGATGTTCCACGGTCTATGTTGAACAGGAGCTTCTCTACGATCCGGCGGGGCCGCCGGAATACCTGACGCAGGTCATGAAGTGTCTCCGGGATTGCTACAGCAATATAGTGGGGAAACACGGAGCGACACACACCATACCGAACAAAACGTTCATGAAGATGCTTGTGCCTGCATACGCGGACATCTTGAAGGGATTCAAAAAGATGGTCGATCCGAACAACATTATGATGCCGGGTGGACCTTATTCGCTGGAATAAGCGGTGTCCTGTCGATGAAGGGGATATTATGAAAATAACCGACTCGAAAGTTGGAGGGAGTAATGCTTGAAGAATATAGGGATAGAATATTTCACTGTTTGAAGTGCGGTGCCTGCCGGCTGTCCTGGGAAGTTAGTATGCCAATCTGCCCGTCGGGGGTCAAATTCGGTTTTGATTCCCACTATGCCATCGGCCGTATAGCCCTGGCGCGGGGCGTTCTGGAAGGTCAGGTGAAGGTTGATTCGGAGTTGATGCGACGGGTCTACACCTGCACAAGTTGCGGAGCCTGTGATGAACAATGCCACGAGGCGGTCGGCGTGGATCCACTCCAGATCATAGAAACCCTCAAGAGCATTGCCGTGGAGAGCGGGGCGATACCTCCGGAAGTAAGGGATTACCTGAAGGCCATGACTGTTTACGGTAATCCCTACCTGCTTCCGGCGTCCGAGAGGGGCGCATGGGTGAAAAACGGTCAGGTGAAACCGTTCTCGGGCCAGGAATACCTTCTTTATATCGGTGATGTCGGTTCATACGATGAGAGAGCGAAAAAGACGGCTTCCCGTGTGGCCGAAGTGCTCACAAGCGCCGGCGTGTCTTTCGGTTGCCTTCTGGACAGGGAACTGAGCGACGGCAATGAAGTAAACCGTGTCGGAGACAAGTGGTTCTACGAGGTGCTTGCCGAAAACAATATCAAGCTTTTCGAGGAAACAGGCGTTCGAAAAATCGTGACACTTTCACCGCATGCATTCAACGCTTTTAAAAACGACTATCCCCAGTGGGGGTTCGAAGGAGAAGTGGTTCATTACACGGAGCTTTTCTCCCGGTTGATACAGGATGGCTCGTTGAAAGCCGCGGGCACGGGGACAGTAAAGGTCACCTATCACGATCCCTGTTTTCTCGGTCGGCACAACAACGTGTACGAAGCGCCCCGTGAAGTCCTGGCGTCCATACCCGGAGTGGAGCTTGTCGAAATGGAGCGCAACCGCAACAACGCCTTCTGTTGCGGTGGAGGCGGCGGCAATTTCTTTTCCGACATGCTGGGATCGGGCGAAATGAGTCCGAGCAGGATCAGGGTGCGGGAGGCACTGACCACGGGAGCTTCCATTATTGCCACTGCCTGTCCCAAGTGTTTCAACATGCTCGACGACGCCGTAAAGGCTGAAGGCGTGGAAGACGCCATTGAAGTCAGGGACATCTCGCAGCTCCTGTAATCGGACGGAGGGTCTTTCCTGAAAAGGACGACGCCCTTACACATTCGGGAGCGGCGACGCCGGAGCATAACCGGGGGAGACGGTTCCCGGCCCGAAAGCGGATTGGGGCTGTGAAATGAAAGGGCGGCAATCGTAAAGAGAATCATGGATGCCGACATGTCAGCGATTAACCGCGACTTTCGGTCGGCCGTCAGGAGGAAGATACCATGACTGAGGAAAACGGGAACATGAATTCACTTTTCAAAGAGATAGTTGCTGTTGTCGGTTCCGAGCATGCAACCATGGAAGAGTTCGCCCGCAGATCTTACACCAGGGCGCCCTTTTATTCCATGGGTGCGGGAGGACGGGGTAAAACTCCGGCAATGGTTGTTCGCCCGGGGACTACTGAAGAAGTATCGGAGATCGTTAAACTTGCCAACAAGAGCCGAACCCCGATTGTTCCCCGCGGAGGCGGCGGCAGTGTTTCGCCACTGCCCCCCCACCATGTCGGCGGCGACAATAACATTCTTATGGATACACAGCGCCTGAACCGGATTATAGATATCGATACCGAATACATGACGGTCACGGCGGAATCGGGGGTCATACTTTCCGCCCTCGCGGAGGAAGTGCGTAAAACGGGATTTCACGTCCACACGGTTGATGTTCCCATTCACATGGATTCGGTCGGCGGTGTTCTCAGCGGGTTTCTGGGCGGCGGAGAACCCTCGGACATGGCGACGGCGGGAACGATGAACGATTATCTTCTGGGTCTCAAGGTTGTTCTTCCAACGGGTGAAATTCTTCAAACCGGCGGCGGCCCCGCGACAAACATCAACCAGGCGCGTTTTCTTCACCGGGAAGCGGGCGGCCCCGACATGATGGGTATGTTCGTGGGCGACGGCGGGGCCTTCGGCATCAAAACCGAAGCTACCTTTGCCATCAATCCCCATCCGCCGGTTTACCTTCCGGGGATTACGGACATGGGGTCCAGGGAAAACATGTGGAAGGCTTTCAATGAACTGGTGAGCCAGGCGCCGTATCCCTACACCCGCTTGCTTGCTTTTCATGAAGAGGGAGGACCCTGGTATTTCGTCCACGTCATCCGGGCACACAGCGAGGCGGAAGCGGCAAACAGGAAAAAAGTCATCGATGACATCTGCAGCGCGAACGGTGGAAAGCCGGCCGCCGTGGGCGATGAAATCATGCAGATCGCTGGCATGTTCTCGGCGCGGCGCCTCGGTCAGCAGGCCCTGCCGGCCGGTTCGACCATGACCTATTTCGGTGAGGCGCTGATACCGAGACTTCCTTCGCTGGAATATCTTGACGATTTGAACGCCCTTCTGGATGAGACGGTTGGGGACCTCGACATATATAAACGTGTTGATTTCGTTGTCCCTTACCTGAGAGCCACCACGATCACCGGGATCCTTCTTTATTTCGGAAAGGGAACAACCCGCGACGAAGCGAGCGGCCGAATGTTCCAGACCGCCCTGCACCGCATGGAAGAACTTTACACCGAAAAATACGGCGGCTGGACGGAGACGCACCAGGGAACGAGCATGTCTCACAGCGCGTCCGCGTGGTCTCCGGCGTTCCGTTCATTCATGCGTACTATTAAACAGTCGCTTGATCCCAACGACATCATGATGCCCGGTTTATGGAGGATATGACATGGAAGCTCTGCATTTAAAAGCGCTCAGGGACAAGATATCGAGATGCATGGGTTGCGGTATCTGCCGGGGCGTATGGGAACGTAAGGACCAGGCAATGTGCCCCGTGTGGGCTACAGGAACAGGTTTCGAGGACAGCACTCCCCGGGGGCGGGTGACCGTCGCGCAGGATATTCTCGATGGTTTCATTCAATACTCCATGCCCCTGGCGGAATCGGTTTTCCGTTGTACCGACTGCGCCTGTTGCGTGACCACCTGTGATTCAATGGATCCCGAGACAGGTGATCCCATCGTGGATGTACCGAGTATCGTGGCGGCCATGCGCATGGATCTCGTGGAAAACGGTTTTGTTCCCCCTCACGTGCGGGACTATTTCAAGGCCGTCCACGTCAACGGTAATCCGTATAAACTGCCCCAGGAGCAAAGGGGAAAGTGGGCAAAGGGAATCGGCATAGAGCCTTTTTCCGGCCAGGATTATCTCTTTTTCGCGGGAG